>DAOVFD010000071.1 GCA_030668565.1 Microcaldota archaeon | reverse complement strand
AAAAGAAGAGAAGAAAGAGACACCTAAAGAAGAAAACCCAAAGACGGAAGAGCCCAAAAAAGAAGAGAAAAAGGAAGAATCAAAAGAAGAGCCGAAGAAGGAAGAAAAAACCGAAGTGAGAAAACCACGGAAGACCAGGCTCGCCATTCTTAATGTTTATTCCTCAAAAAACGATACCATCCTTACTGCCACTGATGTAAGCGGTGCTGAAACACTTGCCTGGGCAAGCGGAGGCATGATGGTAAAGTCGCACAGGGAGGAGGGAAGGCCGTATGCAGCGATGCAGGCAGCCCTGAAAGTTGTCAGTACGTTAAGGGATAAAGGAATAACCCATGTTCATGTCAAGATAAGAGCCCCCGGCGGAGTAGGTTCGAAGACTCCCGGCGGAGGGGCACAGTCCATTGTGAGAACTGTTGCCAGAAGCGGCGTGAGAATAATAAAGATAGAAGATGTTACTCCCTTGCCTACCGATTCCATGAAAAGGAAAGGCGGAAGAAGAGGCAGAAGGGTATAGTTGGGGTTTTGTGCTATGGAACTGATACTTGAAAAAAAGCATGAAAACAGGATTGAGTTTAGTGCTAAGGATGTAACTACAAGCATTGCAAACATGGTAAGAAGGTATTCTGTATCCAGGGTTCCGGTCCTTGCCATGGACAGCGTTACTGTCTACGACAACACGGGTTCTTTCTGGGACGAGTATGTTGCGCACAGACTGGGCCTTATGCCGGTAACAACACCCCGGAAAACTCCAAAGAGTGCAGAGATAATATTCTCACTTGATGCCGAAGGTCCGAAAAAAGTCTATTCAGAAGAACTGAAAAGTTCGGATAAGGGAATAAAGATTGCCCTTGATAGCATACCTGTGGTTACACTCGGTCAGAACCAGAGGATACGTCTTGAGGGAAAGGCAGTTCTGAGAAATGCGGTCAAACATGCGAAATTCCAGGCAGGCATAGTATCCTATGGTGTAAAAGAGGATGGCAAATTCAAGTTCATGGTGGAAAGCTTCTACCAGATGCCGCCCAGGGACGTAATAGAAAGAGGGTGCGACGAGATAGTGAAAGATATTGAAGAGTTAGAAAAAGCTCTCAAAAAGAAAAAGTAAATCTTTTTTTTTCGCAGGGATGCCGGAGTCTGGTCAAACGGGTACGGTTGAGGGCCGTATGGCTTAGTGCCTGCGAGCGTTCGAATCGCTTTCCCTGCATTTTACAAAAAGTTTCCAATCAAACCAAGGAATGCATAAACCAGTCCTTCAAAAACAGGGAAAATCAAAACTCCGTTATTGGTAGCCTTGAAATCATCGAACATGCTTGAATGGATGTCAACGGTTACCTCTCTCTCCTCATGTATAACCGGACTTGCAAGAGACGTAACATTTATTGTTGTCTTGTATGTTTCCTCCTCTTCCCCGGTTATTTCATAATAAATTGTCTTTGAGCTTCTTGCAGGAACGAAAACAGCCCTTTTGAATTCCCACCTTTTTGCGCCAACGGATTCTATCTGGAAGGCATCACCGGTCGAACCTTTGTTTATTATTGTTATGCCGAATCTTGCAGGCTGGCCGGGTCCTGTCTTAACGTAAAGCGGGTCTATCTCTATATCAACAACATCATGGCTTATGGTTACTCTTGCATTGAATGTTATATTATCCAGTTTTTCGCCATAGTTCTCATCAACAACAGTTATCTTGGTTGAGTACTGCCCCTCTTCAGCGTCAGGTGCTGCGGTTATTGTTATCTGAAGGGGCTTGTACAGCTTGCTGTCCTCCTTGCTCCAGCCTTCAGGGACCGAAGTTACGAGTGCCATGTCATATAAGCCACCCTCCCCGTAAATACCCCCTGTTGTTACCTCGGGGTCTATAAGAACAGAAATCGTCTGTCCCGGGCCTATCGTTTCGAGGTCTATGATGTCCTGCTCATCAACCTCCTGCTCAACAGGCGAAATCACCATTATGGCGGTTACTGTGCCAAGCAGCAAAATAAAGAGAGTGAGCATCTTCACAATTTTCATATTCCTATTTTCAAGATTAGAATTATAAACGTTTATAGAAAAGCCTCAACCCCCTCTTCTTTCTTTTCCTTATCATTTTCAAAGTCCAAGGCCTGCAGATGCAGCGGTTTTCCCTTCTCTCTCTTCTCTGATTTTCTTTTTCTTATCTTCACGAATGTCGGGTAGTTTACGGCTTCTCCCACAATTATTGCCTCGCCTACCTTTAGGCCGGTTATGCTTCTTGCAACCCTTGAATCAATGCCTTCAGAGCTCATTTGTATATGGTCCAGATCATTCGGATTGGTGATGCGCATTATAATATGACTATTACATTGACTCAATGCAGTCGTACTCAAATTTACAGGTCTCTGGCTTATCAGACAAAGAGAAGCACCGAATTTCCTTCCTTCTCTTGCAATCGTTTCAATCACGCTTCTTGAAATCGCTTCCGAAGCTTCTGCTTTTTCCCTTGCGAAATTATGCGCTTCTTCGATAACAATCACAAACGGAGGTATCCTCTCCTTTTTCCTTAGTTTGAATAATCTTCTCGCAAACAATGAAACGAGTATCTGCTTTTTCCTCAAATCATCTATCGTGCTGAAATCAAGGATAAGAAGATGTCCCGGCTTGACATCAGAAACCAGTCTTGGATTTTCACTCTTTTTTGTTATGAATCTCAATGCCTTCAGACTCCCCAATGCTCTTTTCAATGCCATCTTTGATTTTGCATCACTTGTTTTCTCGCTTTTGTCTATTGCTTCAGTCAGCTCATTCATGGAGTAATACTTGTCGCCTGCGGATTTCTTCTCCTTTCTGAGGTTCCATAACGCATCGCTCAAAACCTCTCTTTGCACAGGTGAAAGATTCGGCAGCCATTCCTGCATATTGGAGGGGGTTATTTTCTTCAAAGGGACCATTATCTCTTTTCCGTCAACAACCCGGGTCACACTTCCGTATTTGCTGTCATACTTGAATCCAAGATATTCGCCGTGTATGTCAACCACTACCACCGCAACCCTTCCTTTTTCCTTTTCCCTGTCAAGTAATTCCTCAAGAATAACACTTGTTAGGTAGCTTTTGCCGGAACCGGACATGGAAAGAATCGCCAGATGTTTCTGTAAAAGTCTTGTCATGCTGACCCTTGCATCAACATCATGGTGTTCTATATTGCCAAGCATTAACTCCCCGTCTTCGAAGCCCAGAAATCTCTTAAGCATCTCAGGTTCTGCATCAAGAACCTCGCTTCCAGGAGATGGAGGTATAAAAGAGCGGATGAAAGAGCCATCCCTGAAGCAACCCAGCAGCCTTACGTTTGCAACAGAATATTCCCATGAATCAGATGGAAATTTATCATTCATGTTTCCGTTTCTTTCATACTCAGCGACGCTTTCGGGTCTTTCAAAGTATCTGTTTGATTTCGTTATCTCAGAAACATATCCGAAGAATTTCTGCCCGTTGCTGTTTACTTCTACATACTGGCCTTTCTTGACTTCCGGATTATCTATGACAAAAAGGAATTCCGTTGTTGAAGGGCTTCCTTCTTCTGTTATTATCTTCCCGAGTTTCATCATAATCGACCTATTCAAAATTCGTCCTACCCAATTTCAGGAATTTCGGCTCTTCTTCACCTTTTACTATTGCAATGATGCATTCTTTTCTAAGCCTGCCTGCAAATCCCACCATCTCAGCAAGTTCTTTGGCATCAGCTTTCCATTTGTCGTCAACGACATAAATAAGAGAATACGTCCTGTCCTCGCCGGGTCTGAATCCCTTTCTGTAAAGCCTCAGGTACGGAGAGCCATCCAGGCTTGGCTTTGTTATGTACCCCTGCTCCCTTAGATATTTCAGGACATGATATCTCTCTTCCGCCAGCTTATCCTTCTTTTTAGCCAGTTCCATAAGCTTCTTGAACTCAATCGGAATGACTCTTCTCTCAGCGAAGAATGCGGCTTCAAGAAACGTTATCTGATTTTCCTTGCCGTCCTCGCTTTCTGCTCCACCTCCAAGACTTCTCAGCTTCAGAATAAGCTTAGGGTCGCGGATGACGAGTATACTCTCTGCAATTTCTATCTCTTTTGCCTCTCCCATGAGGATAATTTGGTGAATAGTTCTTTTAAACTTCTCCCTCAGGAAAACAGGTGCCTTTATATCATGTTTGAGAGTATTGTTATTTATGGAATCTTTTTCGGTGATTCAATTTGAGTAAGGTTAAAAAGCTCTATCAAGAACTCCTTAAGAAATACGGAAAGCAGGGATGGTGGCCAGTGATAAGAAGACTGGAATCCTTCTATCACCCTGGGGACTATGCTGTTCCTAAGACCGAAGAGGAAAAGTTTCAGATAGCCATAGGGGCTATTCTTGCACAAAACACAAACTGGAAGAATGCAGAAACCGCTTTGCTCAATCTTTACAGGGCAGGCATGCTCAAGAAGGAAAAACTTACTGCTGCTTCCGAATTCGAAATAGCAAACCTGATAAGGCCTTCAGGCTACTACAACCAGAAGACAAGAAAGATAAAGGAGTTCGTGAAGCATTGTCCTTCCATGAACAACGGGAAATCAATGGAGGAGCTGCGCAGCCACCTTCTTTCTATAAGGGGTCTTGGTCCCGAAACTGCAGATTCCATACTTCTTTATGCGTACAAAAAGCCGATTTTCGTGATTGATGCGTATACTAGAAGATTCTGTGAGGAGCATGGTCTTTCAGTGGACGGAGACTATGACGATCACCGCGAATTTTTTGAAAGTAATCTTAGAAAGGATTACCGGGTTTTCAATGAATATCATGCTCTTATTGTAAGATGGGGAAAGGAGAATAAATTAAAAGAGTAATTTCAAACAGATTAAGCAAAACAATAAAAACTTCTACTTACCAATAGACTGCGTGAGTCTGATGCCGGCAAAAAAACTTACCCGAAAAGACATTCTCAGAACCCTTGAGCTGCATAAGAACGAAATACGCTCCTATGGAGTAAAAAAGATAGGTCTTTTCGGTTCTTATCTCAAAAACAGGCAAAAAAAAGGAAGCGATATAGATTTTCTTGTTGAATTTGAAAACCCTACTTTTGACAATTATATGGAACTAAAATTTTTTCTTGAGAAACTGCTTGGAAAGAAAGTCGATCTTGTGATAGAGGCAAACTTGAAACCTGCATTAAATTATGTTAAAAAAGAGGCGGTTTATGCCGAGGCCATATGAACTTTATCTGAATGATATCCTGGAAGCAATAGACAGGATAGAGAAATATACGGCTAGCCTTTCCCGTACTAAATTTGTAGAAAACAAGCTTGTCTCGGATGCGGTCGTACGAAATCTGGAAATAATCGGCGAAGCGGTCAAAATGCTGCCGCAGGAGATAAAGACGAAGCATCCTGAAG
>DAOVFD010000134.1 GCA_030668565.1 Microcaldota archaeon | reverse complement strand
TGTCCTGACGGTAAAGATTATTGTTCCTTTGCCAAGTCTCGCAGCCCTGTGGGTGGGTCTTCCAAATGCCCTCCTCATACCCTTCTGAAGACGGTCTGCTCCTGCCCCTGCAATCATCTTGTTTTCTCTTATAATATGATGCGGAAATGGCCTTACTATGAAATAGTATGCCGTAGGTCCCATTGTTTTTTCCAGATGCTTGTTCGCGGACTGCCTTGCACTCTCGATGGCATTGTCCCTCAGTATCATCTCATCTTTCGATACGAGGTCAACCGTGAGGTCGTATTCGTCTTTATCCTTTCCCATCCTGAACTGGTGAAGGTTTGCATGGGGCATTACCTTGATGTATGACTTTTTTGGCTTCCTTGAAAATCTGGTCCATGCTACCTTGTCCGGGTCTCTAATTGCTTTTGCAGGCCTTATTCCCATATATGTTCACCTAAATGTTAATCAAAACAACAGGATTATTATTCTGATGCATTGGGTTTTAAAAACATCTTATTATCCGAGGACTAACCCAGAAATCCTCTTATCCATCCTGCTCTTAGGATGTCCTCCCCAACCGGCATCTGTTTTTCCAGATTCCTGACTATTATCTCTGTCACAGTGCTGTGCGGTTTGTTCTCTTTGTAATCAATACCAAGTTTCAGAACATGTTCCATGTTTGCCTGGATTTCCTTCGGGAAATATTTCAGGTTGTCCTTGTTCAGATATTGCAGGGAAAGCTGGATATCCTTCCTGAAATTCGGATAAACCTTTTCTATAATATCCAGGTCTTTTTCATTCAGCGCAGCAAGTCCAAGGATTTCAGGAGGGAAGCCGTAGGAATAAAGCGATGCGCAGAACTTGATTGCCCTCGGTAATGTAATTCCGTTTGAACTTCTTGCATATCCGAACAGGCCGACATGAAGTTTTCTCATTCTCCTGCTCGGAACATGGGCTGCCATCCTGTTTATCATGTCTGCGATAAGTGAAATCTCTCTTGCATAAGTTTTGCTTACTTTATCAAGAACAGGCATTATCTCTTCTTCATCCACAGGAACCGGTTTTCCTGTCTTTCTGCTTTCAATTCCATCTACTGCCTTTCGCACCAGCTCCTCATCATTATCGTATTTGAAAGAGGATTGAATAGTAAACGTATGGACAGAAGGATATCCGCGTAAAACATGCTCATAATCTTGTGGTTTGAAATTGCCTCTGAAAGGGGCAGAACCGCAACCAAGAATCGGAAGAATTTCAGCAGATGTTTCTTCCGCCACTTTGCTTATTTTGTCAAGCGCTGTTTTGATTATAAGAACAGCACCGAGCGAGGAATAATTCAATGCAGGGTCGCTCCTTGCTATCCAGAACCTCAACTGCTCCTCCTTTGTTTCTTTCAGATAGTTTTTGATTATCTTATCAGAATCGAGTATCGCCTCCCTGGTCTCAACCAGGGGGATTATCTGAATGTCTTTGGGTTCAACCTTTCCAACCCAGTCTTTCACTTTCTCATCCACTATGGTATTGTTTTCGATTCCTGAGATGAAATTCCTGTAGAAATATTTTACCTTGAGCGCATCTCTTTCAGAAGAGCACATCGGTACTGCAACTTCAAAAACAGGGACAATATCCTTTGAGTAAAAAAGCGATGCGGTGTCACTGCTTCTTGCAATGCTCATCAGGGTTTCGACAAGGATTTTACCTTCTGTTTTTTCAATACTCGGATTCGGAACACGAACAGTCAACCTCAAATCTTCGCCAAGCGTCTTTTTCCTGAAGAAATTCTCATATCTTGTAAGCAGTTTCTTAACAACAAAATTATCGACTTCCTTTCCCTCATAATCCCATAGCTGCTCGTTGCATTTAAGATGCGAATATACGTAGAACGCTTCCTTTATCTCATCCTCCCAGTTGAACACGTTCCCGTCGCAAAAAAAAGGCTGGCGCACATTGTCTGGATGCTGCGTTGACATGCATCTTGGTACCGTTCTCATACAAAACCCTCTACTCTTTCTTGTTCAAATACCGTTAAAAATAAAACGCCCCAGCCGCGATTTTCACCAGTATGAGGAGAAGTTCCTCATGTCTTTTGGGTAAGCACTAGCCTTTTT
>DAOVFD010000035.1 GCA_030668565.1 Microcaldota archaeon | reverse complement strand
ATTTAAATGTGGTGGCTAAACTTGTGCTTTGGTGAACCAATCACTATATAAAACCCTCGGGGGTTAATTTCCAATACAAAAATAGCAGAAGTGATATGAATGAAAGTAGCAGATTTGAAAAGGGGTCCCTTCGAAGGTTCTGTAGAAGGAGAGATAACCGAGTTGGAAGAACCGAAAAAAATAACGACTAAGTTCGGCAAGCAGCTTACCGTCGCAAATGGTCTTCTCAAGGACGACAGCGGCGAGATAAAGCTTGCACTGTGGAATGAGGATGCAACCAAGTTCGCAGCAGGAGACAAGGTCAAGATAACAAACGGCTGGGTCTCCGAGTTTCAGGATGAACTTAAGGTTTCCTCTGGAAGAAACGGAACTATAGAGAAAATCTAGAGAGTTAAGAGGAAATTTTTCCATTCTTTTTCTTCAATGGGAATTTCCATTTTCTTCTTTTTTGATTTTGCACCCGAAATAATCATTACTGGTTTTCCGAATAACTTTTCAAATTCCTTTATAAGCTCAAGATTTGCCCTGTTGTTTTCAGGAGGACTTTTCAGGTACACCTTTATTCTGCCTTCCTTTTTTTCTATCCCGAACCTGCCGGATTTCGGAACAACAGAAACTTCAACCATCATCTGAAAACTCCGTAATAAGTTCATCCTCCGGGATATAACCGCTGTGGACTTCCCCGTCTATAACCACTGAAGGATATTCAGTAATTCCAAACTGCTGCATGAAGGCATCCGCCACCGGACTTCCGAGGTCCCCGTCAAATGAATAAATCCTCACATTCCTTGCGGCTCTGTCCCTTGCAGAGAGTATGTCAGTTCCCTGCTGTATGCAGTCAGAGCAGTTCTTATTGGAATAGAAATATAGCAGAAGCACGCTCTCATCACCGCACAACTCCTTAAGTTTTTTCGAAAGGAAGTAAGATTGTGCCTCGAGAATGAAATACTCCCTCTTCAGTTCCGGCGCCTCGATATTCCTTTTTTCCTCCAGGAAACTCAATTCGTATCCGAGTTTCTCCCTCCCTTCATCTATGGATTCAAGCTCCGAAGCGTAAAGGGGGCAGAATGCGGATGAATTCGAATCGGTGAGAACCAGGAGCTGCATGACTGCGAGCCGCTGGGACAAAACGCTGACATCAGACGAAAGGGACTGCACATCACCTGCATCAAGAAGCATACCCACATAGATTCCCACTATGAAAATGGCCGCAGATACCAGGAATGCAGCCGCATACAAAGACCATGATACTTTCCTTTCCATACTACCACGAACATTTTTCCCTTCTTATTTCAGCAGCCGCCATCAAGAGGTTTGCCCCCATCATCATGTACCAGTAGAACACTATAAATAATAATAAATACCTCAGTTTCACCCTTTCGGTCCTGAAGCTTGCCACTGCCATGTAAAGCCATGCCAGAGATGCAGCAAGGACGAATACCCCTATAACCGTAAACATGTTAACGCTCATTTTAACTGATTCCAGAGGTATGTAATGCGCGTAATACGGCACGTTGAAAACCGCATTCACAAGCAGGCCGAACACTATGAAAAATGCACCCAGTGTTGCAAAGTTCAGCGGGATGAAAAACAGCCCGAAATCACCGAATTCCCCGGTTATCATGTATCTGTACTTCCAGTAATTCCTTACCCCTCCCCTCTGCCATCTTTTTCTCTGCATAAACAAATCCTTCATATTGTCCGGAGGTTCTGTATAAACCGTTGCCCTGTCGCTCACCGAACTCCTTATCCTGTAGTGGCTTGCCTGTATTCTGAGCGCTATTTCCTGGTCTTCAACAAGGTTGTGCTCGTCAAATCCCCCTATTTCGCCGAAGACCTTCCTCCTGAACATGCTGAAGGGCCCTGGGGTAACAGGAACAGCATCTATATAGGAAAGAAGTTTCCTGCTGAAAAGAATCATAAGATATTCTATCCGCTGGAATTCCTTGATTATCGAACCGCCCGGGGCTATTTTTACCGTAGGGGTTACTGCCATAACCTTTTCATCATCTTCAAAAAACGGGATGAGCTCCTTAATCACATTCTGGGTAACGTGTGAGTCTGCATCCATGGTTGCAACCAGTTCGCCTGAAGCTTCATTTATGCCGGTATTCAGGGCCGCGCCTTTCCCCGCATTTTTCTGTCTTACGACTTTCACTCCGCTTTTTTCATATTTTTTTGCTTTCATGGAGGTATCGTCAGTTGAACCGTCATCGACAACTATTATTTCAAGTTTGTCCTTCGGATAGTCAAGCCTGAGAAGGCTGTCAAGACATTTTTCTATGTTGCCCCCCTCGTTATATGCAGGAATGACAATGGACACTGAAGGTGTCCAGCCAGACCATTTCGGTGCATAGTAGTATTTATCCCTGTACCTGAAAAAGAGGAGCAGGAAGAAAACCGTGGTGAAGATGGTAAAGAATGCCACGGAATAGTTAAGTAACTCCACGAGGTCCATGGTTCCTACCTTCATCCGAAGAGCAAATACCTGGAGAAGAAAAGTGCAAGAAACATCCCGATAAGTATGAACGGAAGGAACTGGGGCAGTTTTGTATACACCCATATACTGCCTAATTTCTTCTCGTTAAGACGCTCTACCATTTCCCGTGTCACCAGTCTGCCTATCCCGTATTCTTTTACTGTCTGCGGGTCCATAAGCTCCATGGCAACAACATCCTCCGGCTCGAGTTTCTCCACCGGTATTTTTTCAGCCAGAAGCATGGTGAGTTCCTCCTTGTACATCATGAAGAATATCGTGGAAGCGAAAAGCACTGACAGTACGATGAAATAAACAGGGGAGAAGAGTATCGAGTTTACGTAGACATATGAAAACAGCAGGTATGGAACGAGCATCAGCAGGTAGATTAATCTCGGTCTTGTGTTCTCTTTTTTGTAAAGCTTCAGTCCGAAGGTAACCATAACATAAATTGCGAATAAAACCCCGCCGAATATGAGCACGGAAACTATAAACGGTATATTGAATGGCATGTCAGTGAATGAAGGGGCTATCGGAAGCAGGAGCATTATCGAAGCAAGCACGAAAACGTCTGCTCCGCCTATCTGTCCCACCCTGTAGAAGATATAGCCTACAACGGAGAAGAAAACAGCAACCGCAATTGAGAAGATGAATAATGTCTCCTGATAAAAGAAGAGATTTGCCAGGAACGCGAGTGCAAGAAATCCGTAAAGGAATTTATCGGGCACGTTCTTGTTGTTGAAAAGGTCGTAATAGGTGGCCACACCAACACCAAGGAATGCAAGCAGTACTCTTATCATTTCACCGGGCATTGTTAGGCTTCCGAAAAGTACATCTTCTATCATAAGAATCACTTGTTTAAATCTATACCGTAATGTTTTAAATTAGCGCTTTTCCAATTATGAAACATGAACAATGTTGAAATTCACAGAACGGCAAATTTGAGGAAATTGAAAAAACCGATGATAATAATCGGATTTCCAGGAACCGGGCTGGTGGGAAGTGTTGCTGCAGCCCATCTTATCGATTCCCCGGGTTTCAAATTCGGAGGATACATAACCAGTACTGAGTTCGCCCCTTTGGCTGCAATCCATGATTACAAGCCACTGCCCGCGGCAAGAATCCATTTCTCTGAAAAGCAGAATGCAATAGTGATAATCTCGGAGATGACAATACCCGTATCAGCATCGCTGGAACTGGCGGATGACATATTCGAATTTGCAAATTCACTGAAAGCAGAATCGATAATATCGCTGGGGGGGATAGTACTGAAGGAAGGGGGAAATGACGTTTACGTCGTGTCAAGCGACATGCCCGTGGTAAAGCAGGTCACCAGAAAGAAGATAGCAAAACCGATAAGGGAGGGTGCCACTACAGGCGTGACCGGAGTTCTTCTCACAAAAGGCACACTTACGAAATATCCCGTTACTGCACTCCTCGCAGAAGCTTCAGAGGATTATCTGGACCCGAAGGCTGCTTCAAACGTGCTGAAGGCCCTTTCGAAGATGACGGGTATAAAAGTGGATACTTCGAGGCTGGACAAGGAGGCCACGGAGCTGAACAAGGGCATAAGCAAGAGCATAATGAAGTCAAAGGTAGGAAGGAGGAAAAAGGGCAGCATTTCAGAAGGGGGCAGCATGTACGGATAATCACAGGAAAATACATTTATAAACACTTCTAATTATAATACTAACCATGACGAGGGGCGTTTACAGAATCAGATTAGGAGGAGTCAGGGCTCAGGAAGGAGACGAGAGGGGAAGGCCGATAACCTACATAATGAGTCATAAAGACAAGCCATCCCACAGGGAAGTTCTCAAGGACAAAGGAAGAAAAGTCCATAGTCTTCTCAAGAAAAGAGAAGAGAACGCAGCCACGATAAAGGCCCAGTGCAAAAAAGCAAAAGAGGAACTTGACAAATATTCCATTTCCGATGAAGAGGGACCTTATGCTGATGTTGACGGAAAGATTGAGAGACTCGCCGAAATTCTTGACGGTGGAAATATTCATGGAACCGCAGAGCATATGATAGACATACTAAGGCCACTGGATACTGCTGAGAGAGAAGTTGAATATCCAAGGGAATACGAATATAACGAACTCAGGCTTGCTGTTGATGACAGTGCGATATACGATGTTGATGACGGACTGGTTACCGCAGGAAAGCTATTGACGCAGATATATGGAACCGTGGAAGACGATGTTTCCGGAGCCACTTACAGCGTCCTCGGAAACCCGCTGGAACCCCTTTTGATTTCGGTTGGTGTTTTAAGGGAACTGGGCATACCGGCATATCCTGCAATGGCACAGGTAAGAATCGGGCAGGAACGGGAACTGATACCGACTGCGATAATAGCTGTGCTGCAGCCTGAATCAGATGAGCCGCTCATAACGTTCCAGCTTCTGAGGAGTCATCCTGTTGTAGAAGCAATTGATGTAATAAGCGATGTGGCAATGTTCGGTGCAACTTATGCAATTAAAGCTGAGAATGAGGGAAAGAAACTGGCGGGGGATATGCTTAACACACTGATAGAAACCGACAAGATAATTCCTGAGGATGAAATAAATGAGAGGCTCAGGAAAATAGGAGAATTTCTATACGAATGCATAATCCGCTGGGAGGATTCTCCTGTTATCCACAATACGAAGATTACAATCGGACAGTATATTTTCAATGCAATCAGGAGTTCTGAAGGCGTAATTGCCGTAAGAGCGCAGGTTGCAGAAGCTGAGAGAAGGATAAAGGAACTCGGGGCACTTATACTGAAGGGGGACACAACGATGGGGACACGGAGAAAACTGGTCGCACATCAGGAAGTCATAAATAATCCTGAAAGTGTTCTGGAAGAGCCGTTCATAGAAAAAAATTCCTTCAACGTAGCGCACCTGAGGACAGGAGAATTTACCGACTTGATACTTCATTACATGACTCTCAAGCGTACAAAAGAAGAAGCAAAGAAAAAAGAAGATTAATTTCCTTTCACTTTTTTGCAGAGGTCAAGGTTGTATTCAACCGCTTTTTTCTGCTTTTTTGAAAGCTTTACTCCGCTGTTAAGAACGTTTTCGTAATGTTGGATGCAGCCATCCCAATCCTCTTCGTTTATTGCCTTTTGAGCGAGCTTGATTTCCTTGTCTACATCCAGTGCCTTCACGTTTTTCTGGTAAAGCTTCTTATCAGGTTCCAATTCTGCTGCTTTTGTATGATGCTTCTCTGCCTTTTTCTTGTTGCCCTTTTTTTCATAAAGGATTCCGAGCATATGATGTGAATATGCATCCTTGGGATTCAGCTCGATTGCCTTTTCAAAATTCTTGATTGCTTCATCTGTTTTCCCCTTCTTTGAAAGATGTTCACCCATTTCCCTGTAATACATACTGGTTGCCTGTTCAGGAGTAAGGTCCATCTTTACCTTGTATTTTTTGTTTTTCAGAAGCTTTCCGAACCCCTTTGCCTGCGGGTCCATAATAACTTTTTTACCGTCGACGAATGCATATGCGAATATATGGTCTACGGTCGGCTTGCTTCCATCGAAATGAACCACCATTGCCCCTCCTTTTATTCCGAGTTCCTTTAATGATGCAAGAACAGCAAGCGCAAATTCAGTACAGTCCCCTCCGTTCTCAAGTGTTTCGTCCACTGTTCTCGGAGGCCTCTTGTCGAAGTTTGAAGGGTTGAGTTTCAGCACTCCGTTGCCGACCTTAAGGATGTCGTATACACTCTCTACTTGTTCCTTTGCTGTGTTTCCAGTTACCTTCTTCAGGATTCCCTTGAGCTTTTTGGATGAGAACAAATCAAGTATTTTTTTCTGCACTTCGGTTCCCTTGTCGCATGCCCTTGCAATCCTTTCAACCATCAGCGGGCTAACTGCAAGGCTTACTGCAAGAGTAGCAGTGGCAATTACCCTTCCTGGTCTTCCAATTTTGAATCGTGACATACTAATCTATTGCCTCTTAATGTTTTTAAATGTTTATTTTTGTGTATTTTTGGATTTGTGACTAGCGTTTATATTACTTTTCTACTTAACTTTCTAAACTACATTATCCAACTTAATTCAGAGGTACAAAGATGTACGAGCACAAAAAAGTCGAAGAAGAAATATTTAAATTCTGGAAGAAAAACGGGATATACGGGAAAAGCAAGAAGAAAAACAAGGGTACTGACAGTTTTTACTTCTGTGACGGGCCTCCCTATGCGACCGGCCAGATTCATCCCGGAACGGGCTGGAACAAGATAATCAAGGATTCTGTATGCAGGTACTGGAGAATGAACGGAAGGGACGTGAGATGCCAGCCGGGGTATGATACCCATGGTCTTCCCATAGAGGTAAAGGTTGAGCAGGAACTCAAGATGAGGCACAAGCATGACATAGAGAAATACGGGATAGGAAAATTCATAGACAAATGCAAGGCATTCGCAACCAAATATATGGGAGTAATGGGAGACCAGTTCGAGCGTTTGGGGGTCTGGATGGATTGGGACAATCCTTACATAACCTACAAGGACCATTACATAGATTCCTCGTGGCTTACCCTCAAGATGGCATGGGATAAGGGACTCATGCATGAGGGGATATATGTCCTGCCCTATTGCTACAGATGCGAAACAACTATGGCAAATTATGAGCTTGAATACGGGGAGGAAACGGACCCGAGCATTTTCGTTAAGTTCAAGGTAAAGGGAAAGAAAAACGAATACCTGATAATATGGACGACAACTCCCTGGACGCTGGTTGCAAACATGGGTGTGATGGCCCATCCCCTTTATGCGTATGTCAAAGCCCGGGTTGACGACGAGATATGGTACTTTGCCAAGGAAAGACTTGACTATATTATGGAGCTTACAGGAAAGAGCGCAACCATTCTTGAGGAGATAGCAGGGAGAAAGCTCAATGATTTGCAGTATGAACACCCCTTCCAGGACAGGATAAACAAAGAGTATGACAGGAAGATAGTTCTTAGCGACGAGTATGTAACGCTTGAAGAGGGAAGCGGTCTCGTTCATACGGCGCCCGGCCATGGTCTTGAGGACTTCATAATAGGGAAAAGGTATGAAATAGAGGCATTCTGTCCTGTTGATTCAACAGGAAAATACACAAAGGAAACCGGAAAAATCTTCGAGGGAAAGAATGTCAGGGAAACCAACCCGATGATAATAAAGCTGCTGAAGGATAAGGGAATGTTGATTTATGATGAAAGGATAAAACATAGGTATCCCCACTGCTGGCGTTGCAAAACACCCCTGATATTTATTACAACCAAGCAGTGGTTCATTTCCGTTTCAAAGATAAAAGACAGGATGATTGCAGAGATAGACAAAACGGAATGGCATCCGAATTTCGCAAGGGAAAGGTTCAGGGAGTTCGTAACGAACGCTCCGGATTGGTGTATTTCAAGGCAGAGATACTGGGGGATTCCACTGCCGATATGGAGATGTGAATGCGGCAAGATAAAGGTCGTGGGTTCAAAGAAAGAGATACCGAAAGTAAAGGAACTGCACAGGCCTTACATAGACGAGATAGAACTCAAATGTGAATGCGGCGGAAAGATGAAAAGAGTGCAGGATGTTCTTGATGTATGGTTCGATTCCGGAAATGCGGTATGGGCCCCTCTTTCCGAAGATGAAAAAAAGAAGTATGGCGAAGTTGCGGACCTTATAATTGAGGGGCAGGACCAGATAAGAGGATGGTTTTACTCCTTGCTGGGTTCGGGTGTTGTGAGGTATGATGCCATCCCGTACAAAAGGCTTCTGATGCATGGTTTCTTTGTAGATGAGCACGGAGAAAAGATGAGCAAATCACTGGGTAATTTCGTGCCGCTGGAAGACATAATGGATAAATACGGGGCAGATACCTTCAGGATGTGGGGCCTCAGCAATACAATATGGGACGAACTCAAATTCAGCTGGGAGGACATGAAGAAATGCAGTTCTGATTTGAACATAGTTTTCAATCTCACTGTTTTCCTTGAGAGATTTTATCCGGGAAAGAAGATAGAGGATGCCGAACTGGATGATGCGGACAAATGGATAACAAGCAGGATGAACAATGCCATAAAGGAATACAGAAAGGCATTCGAAAACACAGAGCCGAACAAGGGAATAAGGGCGTTGAGGAATTTTATAACCGAGGATTTCAGCAGGTTCTATATGAAAATAGCAAAGGACAGGATAACCAGGAAGGAAAACCACAAGGCGGCACTCCTGACGATATACCGTGTCCTGCTTAACTCACTCGTTATGCTTGCTCCCGTCTCCCCGTTCCTTTCCGAATATCTTTACAAAAGGTTTTTCATCAAACACGAGAAAACCGAATCAGTCCATCTGATGGAGATGGTAAGGGAACGCGAGGATGAGATAGATAACGTTTCGGAAAAACACATGGAGATAATAAGGGATGTCACGTCCTCTGCACTGCTTGCAAGGCAGAGTGCAGGAATAAAGACAAGATGGCCGATAAGAACTCTTTACATAGAAAGCAAATCCCATGAAACAATTGACGCTGTTAAAAACTTTGAAAGCGTGCTGAAGATGCTACTGAATACGAAGGGGGTGGGTGTTATCGAGGAAGCCCCGGAAGGAAACTTTTCCTCGGAAGAATTCATGAATGGAAAGGTCCACATAGATAAAAAGATAGATGAGGAACTGTACGAAGAAGGGATGATAAACGAAGTGAAAAGAAGAATCCAGAACCTGAGGAAGACCGAGAACCTGATTGAAAAGGATGC
>DAOVFD010000034.1 GCA_030668565.1 Microcaldota archaeon | reverse complement strand
TTCCTGGCCGTCCTTACCTTTTTTGGTTTCAGGAACAACTCCATGATTTTCTCTGGTTCAACTTCAAATTCATAATCGTACTTTTCCTTGATGTATTTAACAATAGGATTAATCTCCCTGTACTCCCTCACTATCTTCAATGCAGTTTTCGGTCCCACTCTTCTTACCCCCTCGTTGAAATCTGTTCCTGTTAATATTCCTATAATGACCAGCTGTTCCCTGTTCACCCCAAGTTCCTTCAGGGTTTCATTAAGTTTTATCTCTTCGGGTTCTATCATGATGTACCTATTCTGCCTTGGTACTTTCCTCCTCCCGGTTATCGATATGTTCCGGACCAGAACCGGTGAACCAAACAGCAATACATCATAATCCTGCGAAGCGACTGCATAGGCCTTCTTCTCCCTGACCATAATCGCAGCCTGCGCCTCTCCTTCCCCATCTGCCTGGACCCATGGTATGCCCATACCATCAAGCAGTTCTTTTGCCTCCTCCACCATTTTCATGGTAAGTCTGGATGTCGCTTGAGCATATTTTTTCGCTTCTTCATATTTTTCTTTTGCAAGCGCCTCCTCCCATTTCTTCTTTGCCTCTCTTTTCACCCTCTTTCTCTTTTCATGCGTTTTTCTTTTCAATTCGGTCGGTTTGCCGTCAAAAACATAAATGGGTTTTATCCCGTTCTCAAGCAGTTTTGCGTTCCTGTAAAAGAGACCGGAAAGATGGGCAGTTATATTGCCGCGGAAATCCTGCAAAGGAGTCCCGTCCTCCTGGCGTATTGATGCAAGAAACTGGTAGAGAACATTGAATGCATCTACTGCAATAACTTTCCCGGATAATGAATCAAGCGATATTGTGTGCTTTACTGTAAGGTCACCAAGGTCTACTCCCATTATTTCTCCTCTTTTTTCTGGCTTTCCAAAATATCTCCAAGGGTGGGCTCTTTGAACTGTCCCTTTTTCTCAACTGTTGCAGAAACGGATGGCTGGACCTTTTCTATGAGTTTTATCCCCAGTTCTCTTTCAAGCTTCTTTGCAACCTTGAATGTAGGCATTAGTTCCCCCTTTTCTATATGTTCCAGATAACTTTCCCTCTCATTTATTCTTTCTGCAAGAACAGATACCGGAAGACCCATCTTTTCCCTTGCTTTTTTTATGATTTTTCCATAACCCTCAACTATCTCTTCCTTTTCCTCAAACTTTCCGGGCCGCGCTTCCCTTACCGGTTCTTCAAATCCCCCCTCTTCTTCAAGGAAGTAGAGGACTTTCTTGCCCCTGGCACAGCCCCCGCACACAACCAGCTTTGCGCCTTCTATCGAAACCACTGCCTTTACGCCTTTCCTTCCGCAGATTTCACAACTGGTTTCCTCCATGAATTGGTTTTGGCATAAAATGTTTTAAATAGATTCAGTGCATCATCTGTAAGGGTATTGATATGGCGGAAAATGATAAAGATGCAAATCTGCTTGCAGGGTTATGCTACATCCCACTTATGCTGATAAACGTAATCGCAATACTTTACGTTCTCCTCGCAAAAAAAGGAGGAAAATTCGCAAAGTTCCACGCACTTCAGTCCCTGTTCTCCCTAGTTGTCGTTTTTATAATTTCGGCACTCCTGAACCTCGTGTTTTTCATGCCGTTTTTCAACTCGTTTTTCGGGTTGTATTTCGGTTTTCCCGAATCATTCAACCAAGAATCGTTTATGGGTGTGTGGATGCAGATGTTCAGCATGATGCTGATACCGCTTGCCTTTTCAGCCCTCTTCATAATCGTGTTCACAATACTCGCAATCCTCGCATTCACGGGGAAGAAATTCAGAATACCGATTATAGCTGGCCTGGTCGAAAAAGTAGCTTGAAATACAGATGGGCCTGCGCGGGATCGAACCGCGGATCTTCGCTGTTTTCTCTCCATATACCCGAAGAATATACAGATGTAAGAGCGACGTCTTAACCATTGTCCGATCAGGAGCGACATCTCCCGACCTTTGATGAAACTTTGCCCTGAGAAAAACTTAGACAAAGTTTCCTCGACTACAGGCCCGGAAAGAGAACTTCTGCATTTCGTTTCCCGAATGTCCTTCGGACATTGGGCGGTCTTTCAAACTTAACCCAGGGCACCCCGGGTCGGCTAGAATCTTCTCCGTATCTCCCTGAATGGAGGCTTTACAAAAAGATACTGCTTTTCATTTCCTTCCAGTTCGCTCAGTATACGATGAACAAAAATGCCTATCGGGTCGGCCAGTGTCGGCACCCTCTTTTTAAGGTCCCCAAACGACTCGAATTTCGCCTTTTCCCTCTCCCGGAGCAGCGCCTCCATGTTCTTTTTGCCTATCCCCGGAAGCAAATCCAGGGTGTGAACCCTAATCGATATCGGCCTTGCGTTATTAAGAAAACGGACAAAATCCTCTTCCCTCTCTTCGATGACCTTTCTGAGTATACTTGGCATGAATTCCCTTGCGGCAGTTGTGAGTTTGTCATAGTCTATTCTTCCCTTTATATGCTCTATCTCAGTTCTCCCTTCCTTGCCTACGCAAACCTTCTTGCCGAGAACCACTGTTGAGCCCGGCTTTACTGTCGCCTCGAGCAGAGTGAAAAACCGGTCTCCCAGAAGCTGCACTATCGGCTCTTTTTTAATCTGGGAAGCATGACCCACCGGCAAATACTCTATCACCCAGGCGTAATCTTCCATAATGTCCATCACCCACCTATTTTTTCAGCAGTTTGATAACAGCTTCGAGTTCCTCATCACTCAATTCAACCTTATCCTTTATTAGGATTGCCTTGAGGGTCGAAACATACTTCGGCATGAGGTCCATTATTTTTACTGCCGTTTCTGCAGGGATTTTGTTATTTTTCGTTATCTCAGAAATAAGTTTCTTTACTTCTGCAGGTGTGGCCTCAGCGAATTTCTCAGCATTTTCCAGGCTCTGGGCCTGCTCATACGCAAGTTCTTCCTCATCTTTCTCTCTTTTTTTGAGGATTTCCTTTACATCAGTTAGCGGCACCGGTTCCGAAGACACGATTTTCATATTTTCACCTGCTTGGCGTTAGGTGGATGGGGTTTGAAATCAGCATTTTTTTCTTGCCTCCATCCTTTATTTCAATAGCATAGCTGTTTCCACGTTTCTCAACAATCTTTCCGTACTTGTTCCTGTATCTGAGGTGTGGTCTGCCCTTGGTTGAAGCCACCGGAGTATATACTACCTGGTCCCCCACTGAAAACTTCCTTACCTGTTCGGAGACCGTGATCTTTTTCTTCCGTTTTGTTCTCTTTGTTCTTTTGCTAAGAATTCCTTTCGACCTTTTTACCATTTACACCACACCAAAAAGTACGTCCTACTACCCCGATTCTAAGAGAAAGTCTTTTTAAATGGTTGCGACTCTATCTTTCTTTATAAATTTATGTGTGTCAGGTGATTATTTGGCTAAAAAGAAAAAGCCGGATTTTGTAATAACAAATATGGTAGCGTCAGCTGCTTTGGGCCTTGAGCTCGACCTGTTTCAGCTCGCCACCAAGATAAAGGAGATGGAATACGAGCCGGAGCAGTTTCCCGGGGCAATACTGAAGTTCAATGACCCGAAAGCTTCACTCTTGGTGTTCAAAAACGGAAAGATAGTCTGCGTGGGCTGTAAAAAACGTTCTGTTATTGAAAAAACAGTAGAAAAAACAAGGAAATTACTTCTTCCGTACGCAAAGAAAATATTAACCAACAAGAAGCCCAAAATAGAGATAACCAACATAGTAGCGTCTGGCGACCTGAGTATGGAGTTGGACCTTTACAAAATTGCCTACAAGATAAGCAATGTGGAATACGAGCCGGAGCAGTTTCCCGGGGCAATACTGAAGTTCAAGGACCCGAAGGTTTCAATGCTTCTTTTCAAAAACGGAAAAATCATATGTGCCGGTGCCAAGAACGAAGAGGAAATAAAAAAAGCCATAAGAAAGGCAAAAAGGCTCCTCAAACCATATGCTGAAAAGAAGAAGTGATGGTGTGAAAAAAGCGCTGGTGATTTCACTCATCCTCTTTCTTCTTGTCGGTACCTTCGGTCTGGAGGCCGACCCAAATAAATGCAGGGAAATGGCCGACCCCGGGGAAAGAATAAACTGTCTGCATTATGTTGCCCTTACCTACGCGTATCTTGGCGGTGAAGTGGGCGATGAAAATGCGCAGGCCATCTGTTCTGAAATATTCTACGACCTGAGCCCGGAACTCAAGATTACCGATATAGGAAAAAAGGCGGATGCGGAAAAAAACCTCTGCTATTATGATATCGCCAAGATACTCAGAAACGAGAACATCTGCCATTATATAGATGACAGCCTGAGCTACACCATGGCGATAAAAGGCGCAGCCGTAACCAGGGAAATGTGCATAAATGACGTGGCCAAACTGAAGGAACTTGACCCTGATGAGTACTGGAGTGAGGAAAACCGCAAAAATAATCTTTGTATTATGATTTTTATTCTGCCGGTTCTGCTGGTGGCAGTAATCATTCGGAAGAATTGTCCATAATCTCAAGGGCTTTCTTCACGCTCATTCCTTCCCTTATGCCCATATTCTCTGCCCACGTAGTGACCCGCCTTATTTTTGCCCTTTTGAAATCATCAACGTTCTTTACTCCGGAAACAAAGGCGGCTACATCGCCTACCTTTTCGGCGGTTTGTTTGTCTATATAGCTGCATGCCACATATCCGTTCTTTGCTTTTACGACAATCAATGGGAGGTTTCCTATATTCTGTCTGAGGGTGATGTATTTCTTCCCTTCAAATTCTACCTTATCTTTTATTTCATACACGATATTCCCTCTCTCTTCTTCGCTGCGCCATCTTCTTTTTCTTTTCACCGATGCCGTAATGCTTTGCGCAGCTTATGCAGTAGTATACTTCCACTCCTCCAACATAGGATACGTTTTCTTCGTTTCTTAAATCAGTAGAATATCTGGTCCTTTTCATATAGGACATCGCCTTTGAGCGGGGCACAGACCGTCCGCAGTTGACACAGGTAACCACGCGATCTCTACCTCTTCTTCTTTTACCCATGATATCACTTTATGTTTTTCATTTTTCCCATAAGGCTTCCGTCCAATCGAAATACTAATGCATCGTTCAGTTTAAATAATTTGTTGTTAAGAACCGGTCCGAGTTGCTTTTCTTTGGGTTTATTTATCGTCGAGCCAACAAGCGGATTGAATGCGGGCATTAAAACAAGTTTTATCTTTCCATTGAAATTAGTATAATGTTCACTTATCCCTTTGGTATCCGGCTCCACCACCAGCCATACTGCTTCCCTATGAACCTTCCCTGATTTGTCCATAACACTTATCTGGGGATGCTGGTGCGCAGATATGAGGTAATCACACTGCATAAGTTTCTCATCAGGCCAGGAGTGCCCGTGCATAATCCCTGTCTTTTTGTATGTCATCCCTCCAGGCCCAACAACATTTATTCCAGGGATTCCAAGTTTCTCTATTCCCCCGTCATGGTTTCCTTTAACTAGTATCACTTCGGTTGTTTCAGAAAGCGCCCGCAGTATCTTAATGGTTTTTTCATCAGTTCCCAATATGTTATCCTTTACATCCCCCGCGATTATCAGTTTTTTGGTCCCTGTCTTTTTCAGGAGTTTTTTTATTTTTTCAAAAATCCGTTCACTGAGTCTCTCATCATATATTCCTTTTTCACGCAATTTTTCCTCCATCCCGAAATGGGTATCGCCTATTATCAGGACGTCTCCATGAAGTATTGCAGGGGCGTTGTAAAGGAATTTCATAGAGTTTTTATCTATCGCAAAACTATTAATTTGATTTCGCCAATAATATACTGTGGTCAAAATATATTTTAGGCATAAAAAGCCCAGACTTTTCCAGCGTCAATTCATGGCAGAGATATATTCAGCAATAACAGAAAGAAAAAACTTCATGGCATATGCACCGACTGGTTCTGGGAAAACCGATTCTGCGCTGTCCGCAGCGGTTTCCTTTGCAATTCAACATCACATGGACGTTTTTTTCCTTACTCCTAAGACATCACAACACAACCTTGCAATCGAAGTGGTGTCCGGGCTTGGTGAAAAACATTCTTTAAACATAAGGGCAGTAGACCTTATTGGAAAAAAACACGCTTGCATAGACCCCGAACTTATGAAGTTGGATGGTGAGAGCCTTTATCATTTTTGTAATCTTAAAAAGAAGAAAAACAAATGCAAGTTCTACAATAACATCGTGGGCAAAGGCCTTGGGGGGAAACGCAAGGCAGAGGGGGATTTCGAGCATATTCTGAAAAATTATGGTTATGGAAAAACACATTCTGAAATCATAGAAGCCGGAAAAGAAAGAACCCTATGTCCGTATGAACTCATGTTGAAACTAGGTTCGGTATCAAACGTTATCGTAGGAGACTATTATCACCTCATCGTCCCCGCGATACGTGAGGTAATATTCAAAAAAACAGGAAAGAGAGCAGAGAACTCGATTGTTATAATTGATGAGGCGCATAATCTTGCTTCGAGAAGTCGTAACCATCTGTCCTCCACCACGAATACCTTGATGCTGAAGCGTGTGGAAAAGGAAATACGTTCAGTAGGTTATACTGCTCCAGGCCTCGAGGAGACCTTTAACGAATGGGCCATGGAAATGCTTGAAGATAATAAAGAACTCAGGATAGGCCAGGAAGATTTCCATACATTCCTCTCAAATTTTGAAAATGATTTCTCCTCATTACTCGAAGATGCCGGAATAGATTTCATAACTGCGACAGGAAAAAGGAGTGCTACGCTCAGATTTGTACATTTTATCGAATTCTGGGATGACCCGTTAGATTGCGTAAGGATATTGAAAAAGGACAGGTTTGGTTATTCGCTTTCCAAAAAAATGCTCGACCCCTCTGCATTGACAAACATACTAAATGAAATGCGTTCCACCATTCTGATGAGTGCAACACTCATCCCTCTTGAAATGCATCGCGATGTTCTTGGATTGGATAAATCAAAGACCATAATGAAAAGCTATCCGTCACCCTTCAGTCCAAATAGCATACGGAATATCATATGTTCTGATGTTACGACTAAGTTTACTGAAAGAACAGAAGACAATTATATGAACATCGCAGAAAAAATAAACAGGATAGATACCTCAACACCTGGAGGGGTGGCCGTTTTCTTTCCTTCGTATAAAGTAATGCAACAGATTCTGCCTTATCTTAAGAACACTGACATATCCCGTCAGGAACCCAACATGAAACCAAAAGAAATACGCTATCTTATTGATGATTTCAGGAAAAAAGGCGGGCTTTTATGCGGTGTCCAGGGTGGCAGTTTAAGCGAAGGGATAGATTATCCAAGAGGGGAAATAAAAACAATAGTGGTAGTGGGGATCGCACTTGATGAAATGAATATCGAAGCGAAGGCTTTGATAGAATATTATGGGAAAAAATTCGGAAAAGGTTGGGAATATGGTTATCTTTATCCAGGTACAATAAAGGCATTGCAGGCTGCCGGGAGGGGAAGAAGAAAGGACACCGACCGCGTTGCCGTTGTTTATATGGATAAAAGATTCAAATGGAAAAAATACAACTGGATATTTGATAAGAATGAAAAAACCGTGTTTACTTCCAAGCCGGAAAAATACGTTTCTGACTTCTGGGGGGTTAAAAATAAAAACCTCGTGTGAGAGTGTTTCTCATGACACAAATTGTTATTTCAGATAATATGGAAAGCGAAGTGGTGGAAGAGCTGAAAACCATTGGAGAAGTTATCTATCTCCCTGAAAACCTATCCGAAGCACTGAAGGATGCAGATGTCCTCATAGTACGAAGTAAAACAAAGGTAACCAAAGAAGTTATCGAAGGCGCACCAACTCTCAAAATAATCGCAAGGGCGGGCGTCGGCCTGGACAACATAGACCTGAAAGCAGCAGGGGAAAAAGGAATAACCGTGATAAATACACCTGGTGCTTCTGCCAACGCGGTTGCGGAACTTGCCCTGGGCCACATATTTTCCATGTTCAGGAATATAGCAAAAGCGCATTACCAGATGAAAAACAAAATCTGGGACAAGAAACATCTTGTTGGCAGGGAACTCGAAGGAAAGACACTCGGGATTATAGGCTACGGAAGAATCGGTTCCCTCTTGGGCAAAAAGGCGAATTCTCTTGGGATGAAGATTATAGCGTACAATCCTCCCCCAAGGCACGAAGACGAAATAGTGGAGTTTATTGATGATTTCGACGAATTCCTGAAAAAAGCGGACGTCATAACGCTTCATGTGCCGCTTATAGATTCAACAAAAAACATTATTAACAGCGAAACGATTTCCAAAATGAAAGACGGTGTTTATATCCTGAATACTTCAAGAGGCGGAATCATCGATGAGGATGCGCTATATGAAGAGTGCAAAACCGGAAAGATTGCAGCTGCAGCGCTTGACGTTTATGCGGAGGAACCATACATGGGAAAGCTCCTGGAGCTGGATAACGTTTTCTTTACCCCACATATCGGCGCATCAACAAAAGAGGCACAGCTCAGAATAGGGAAAGAGCTTATCGAAAAAATAAAGGAATTGATAAAATAAGTCATTCGACTTCCGCGAGTATGTTGTCCGGTTCTATCCTTACTTCTATAAAATCCTTTTTCATCTTTCCTTTCGGGAACACCATTGCATCCCTGGATTTTACCGGCAACTGCAGTTCTTCTGCAAGCCTTACCATCTCATTTTCCGGTATCGGGTGCCTTCCTGTAAGATAATAAAAATCACCGCGTGATTCTTTTTCACGGACGACATTAAGTCTGTGGGTCTGCCTGACTCCGCTCACAGTTACCTTGACTATTACATATCCATTCTTCAAAATATCTTTTTTATCGACCATAAAAACCAACCCCCCTGTAGAACTTAAGCATACTGCCTTTTTTTATCTTAATCGTTTCCCCCATCTTCATATTCCTTACAAATATCCCGTCAACTATTACCGCTGCCTTTCTGTCACATTTTATTTTTATTTCTCCTCCTTTTACTACTTTCGGCTTGAACTTCCTTCTGTAGGGGGCGATAGGCACAACAACAATTCTCCTGTCTTTAGGGTCAAGTCTTTTCCCTCCGGCGGAGTAGGCATATGAACTTGAACCTACAGCACTGGAAACAATTATCCCGTCTCCCTTGAACTCATATTTCTCATTATTTATCTGAAGGTTTATTCCAATAACGCGGTAATCCGTTGTATGAACAACAACATCGTT
>DAOVFD010000061.1 GCA_030668565.1 Microcaldota archaeon | reverse complement strand
TTTTTTTCCGAGCATTTCTGTAAATGTGTCGACAAAAGACTGATACTCGACAAGAAGATGACCGAAAAGCTTGAAGTCCTTTGCGAGTCTTTTGTACTCCTTTTTTGCGGAAGTGAGATTGTCATAATCAAATGCACTGTTAATGGTATTTACAGTATGGGAAGCAAGTCTCCACACGGACATGTGCCAGAACGCTTCCACGGTCCCTTTACCGTATTTCTTTATGGCCTCCTCTAGAGATTCGGATAAGTAAAGGTCTTCTACTGTCTTAATGATTTTTGCAGGGTCCATTGTTTTCTTGTCTTTTTTGTATGCAATCACGAACTTGGCAAGGCCCGGGTCTCCAGCCAGCCTTCCGTCAAGGAACTTGTTGAATGTTTCCTTGAAAACAGGGTCATTCGATAGTTTCTTCCCCCCGACTTCAGTGTTCAGTAACTCCTTGAGCCTTGCAGAGTATTTTTTGTCTCCTGTTTTAAGACAGTTCAGAAACGTGTAAAACGTTTCCTTTGTAAGTACTATTGTCTTCTTTATCTCTTCCTCTTTTTTTACTTGTGTTTGTGCCATAATGATATTACCCCCTTTATTATTTATAAAATTAGGCGTAAGCATAAGCGAACCCGCAAGCATCATCGCGGCTCCGAACAATCTCCCGAAGTTTTTCATTATATGCCTAGGCGGGTGTGGTTTTCCTTTTTTAATCTCAGGCTTTTGTTTCGCAGTTTGTGTTGTCATACATATAAATAGATGGTGTAAAGCTTAAAAACACTGCAGTTTTTAAAATTGGGTGTATTTCTAATAGAACAAGGTGTTGAAATGCTTGAATTGGTAGGAATGAGGTTTACGGCTACGGAAGTATTGATTATAAGCGAGGGAATACCAGAGGGACTCGATGTCGGTATAGATGTGGAGAAGGTAACGAAACATGACGATACAACCATTTCGATTGTATTCAATTATTATATAGGGTACATGCCGGACGTGGCGTCAGTGAAATTAAGGGGTATTGCTTTCTGCAGGGACAGCAACCAGAACATCAAAAAGGTCATAACAGCCTGGGGAAAGAAAAAGGAAATACCGTCAGAGCTTGGTGCCAACGCGATTAACATGATTAACGCGAATTCTGCAGTAAACGCGCTTATGATAACAAGGCCGTTCAACCTTATGCCCCATTACCTTCCCCCGCCGGTATTCGGAACTCCCGAACAACCGGCCAGGCCGGAGAAGAAGGGCAAGAGGAAAAAGAAGAAATAGAAAGGAGTAACCATGGAACTTCCTAATATTTTCAGAGGCAATTACAAATTACTTGCGATACCCCCTCTTCTACTGATACTGATTTCGATTTACTTTATTCCCCAGATAGAAATGGGTGTGGATTTCAGGGGAGGAACACTCATATCACTTACACTTGATGAACCGGTGGATGCGGACGCACTTGAGGTGCAACTGGCCTCGGAGGGATTGAATGCCGAGGTAAGGGTTTTCGATACTGCTGTGGGATACAAGGCAGAGATAGAGTTCCCGCAGAGTGACAATCTTGTAAGGGCAGAGGAACTGAAGGACGAATTCGAGGAACTGCTCCCGTATGCAACGAATCTGGAGATAATGGCTGAAATGAACGAGAGTCACCGCGCTGAATATGAAGAGAAGAGGAAAGAAATAAATGAGGTCGCAGACGAGATGTTTGTCCTTGCCGGAGCAAATACCGAGGCAAGGCTTATAGACAGTGTAAATGAGCTGGAAAAGGTGTTCAGCGATTCGTACAAGAAAGTTTACTCAGATTACCAGGAATCTGTTACAGAACCGATTGACAGATATGTTGATTATAAATCGATTTCAGTGCAGACCGTAAGCCCGATGTTGAGCGCTCATTTCATAGACACTGCCATTAATGTTGCGATACTGGCTGCCATACTGAGTGCTGTTTTCGTATTCCTGTTCTTCAGGGTTGTTGTTCCGAGCATTGCAGTTATTGTTGGCGCGACATGTGATATTATTATTGCACTCGGGGCGATGGGTTTTTTCGGAATACCGCTTACACTTCCTTCTTTTGCCGCGCTTCTTATGCTTGTCGGGTATTCACTTGATACTGACATACTTCTTACGATAAGGATGCTTAAGAGGAGGGGAGACCCGAGAGAAAAGGCACATGGTGCGATGAAGACCGGGCTGACGATGTCCCTTACCGGAATGATTGCTTTTACAACGCTTTTCATACTTGCACTATTGACGCACATACCGACTTATTTCGAGATATCTGCGGTTGCCCTTTCAGGCCTTGTCGGGGACATGTTTGCGACCTGGGGGATAAACGCTGTCATGCTCCTGTGGTATGTAGAGAAAAAGGGTGAGTACTGATGGAATTCTACAAGGATAAAAAATTCATTTTCATGCTTGCGCTTTTCGCTATTCTAACCGCAGGTATAATCTTCTACTCTACCTTTTCAGGACTGTTCCTCATACTCGCGCTTATTATTTTCGGAACCCTCTGTCTTTTCTGGAAGGAACCGCACATTAAACTGAGCGGTCTGGCTCTTGTCGTGATACTCGCGCTTGCCAACATAGGAATCAATGGCATGAACTTCGGTATAGATTTCAGCGGGGGAACAAGGATACCTGTGCTCCTTGAGCAGTCTGTTGACCAGGATACGATGAATGAACTCGTGCAGACCATAAAAAAGAGAGCCAGCGTGCTTGGACTTACTGAAGTCAAGGTCTATGCCCTGGGGAACACGCAGGTAAATGTTGAGATACCAAGCAGCGATGAAGAGCGCATAAAATTCGTAGAGGACGTTCTCTCGCACCAGGGAGTCTATATGGGTGTGGTTGACGGGAAAGTCGCAATAACCGGAGAGCATATATTCTCGACTTCGATAGTGCCCGCAACCCCGCAGCATCTTGCCCAATCAGGAGCTGACTGGGGGGTTTCATTTTCTGTTGACAGGGAGGGAGCGGAGCAGTTTGCTTCCGCGGCATACGGAAAGGCAGATTATCCTGTTTACATGTATCTTGACCGTCCGATGGATGCGGATATTTTTTACACAAGGGAACAGATAAGGAATGCGATGCTGGAGGATTCGGGTGAGAAGGAAAGCATCAATGCACTGAAGGATGCCCTTGAACTTGATGATGAGGATGCCGATGTAAACGCAACAATCCATGTTTATCTCCTGGATGACCTCGACTTATCCAATCTCAGCATAACCCCGAGGACAAATAAAACTCTTGCAATAATATCAGAAAATGTTTCAGAGGAATACAAAAACGCGCTTGAAGGCATTGGATATACCATAAAGGAAGTTTCAGAAGAGGAGATAAGCCCTGACTTCACCAGGACAAGAACAGGGGTATTGGTCACAAACAGGATTGAAGCGGCTGGGCTGCTTTCATCCCCAGTACTTTCTTCAGGTATAACCAGCGGGATACCGAATTATAATTATGCGATTACAGGGGGCGTTGAGGCGGTTGACCCGACAGCAAAGAGACAGGAGGCCATAGAGAGACAAAAGAGCATAGAGTCCATACTGAAGGGTGGTTCTTTGCCTGTGCAGATTTCCCTTGGTTCAAGAACAGTGCTTCCCGCATCCCTTGGAATCGAATTCCTTAATTTAAGCCTTATAGGAATAGCCTCCTCGCTGATAGTAATATCCCTGTTTATCGGGATAAGGTACATGAATATACGGGCAACAATGCCCATAGTCGCCATAAGCCTTGCAGAACTTGTAATTCTTCTTTCGATACTCGGTTCTTTTACGATAGACCTTGCGGCGATGGCAGGTATCATAGCTGCTATAGGTGTTGGTGTGGATGCGCAGATAGTAATAACCGATGAACTGCTGAAAAGAGACAAGCGTGCCATTTACGAAAAAATAGAGGGAGCTTTTGAGATAATAAAGACAAATGTTATCGTCGCCACTCTTTCAATGCTGCCCTTGCTTTTCTCAGGACTTGTTGAGGTTATAGGATTCTCGATATCAACAATACTCGGTTCGCTCCTGGGTTATCTGCTTTCAAGGCCTGCATATGCGGCAATTGTTGAAAAAATACTTGGAACCGAAGAGAAAGAAGAAAAGTAGGAAAAACCTAAAGAAGTTTGATGACCGGCAAAACAAAGTTTTGTGGTCCACAGAACGAAGTTCTGTCGGAAACTTTAACATAAGTACAATTGGGTGAAAGTTTCAAAAAACCATAGGATAACCTTATGAAGTTTGATGAAACTTTAACATGAGTATGATAGGAGGAAAGTTTCTATGAACCTTCATGAAAAAATATTTGACCTTGCACTTAAACGCTCTATTTTTTATCCGAGCAATGAACCGTACGGGGCAGTTGCAGGATTTTACGATTACGGACCTGTCGGGGTTCTCATAAAGAAAAAGATTGAAAACCTCTGGTTGAGGATGTTCGTAAAGAATGACGGGCACCATGAGGTCCAGTGCAGCTTCATAACCCCTGAGCCTGTTTTGAAGGCATCAGGTCATGTGGATGCATTCGGCGACCCCATTGTTGAATGTGAAAAATGCAGGATAAAAATCAGGGCTGATTCGTTTATTGCTGATAAGATAGATGGTTTTGAATGGGACGGGAAATTGAAAAGCCTAGATGAAGTTATAGAAAAAAAGGGGCTGAAATGCCCGAGGTGTGAAGGAAAGCTTACCAAGGCACATATGTTCAATCTTATGTTCAAGACGGGTATGGGGGCTGACAGGACACCCGCGTATGCAAGGCCTGAGACTGCACAGGGAATATTCACTGCATTTCCAAGGATTTACAGGAATCATGGAACGAAACTACCACTTGCAATAGGACAGGTCGGAAGACGCGCAAGGAACGAAATCTCCCCGAGGAAGGGGCTTGTCAGGATGAGGGAGTTCACCCAGATGGAGCTTGAATATTTCTTTAATCCAAATGAACCTGACATAAAAGGATTTAGGGATGTTTCTGATTTAAAACTGAGGTTCAAGATTGACGGGAAGCTGAACGTAATGGGCATCGGGGATGCTGTCAAGAAAGAGGTGGTGCCCAACCAAATATTCGGATATTACCTTGTAAGAGAATGGGAATTCTACAAGCAGGTAGGAATAAGCGAGCCTGAAATGTATTTCAGGGTTCTCAGGAAGGATGAAACACCCCATTATTCAAAAAGGAACATAGACATGGAAGTGCAGACATCGTTTGGTATTGTTGAAACCATCGGAAATGCCTACAGGACCGACTTTGATTTAAGCCAGCACGCGAAAATAAGCAAGGGTGACTTCTCTGTATTCGTTGAATCCGAAAAGAAGAAGATAATACCTCATGTTTTTGAGGTTTCCATGGGTGTTGACAGACTTATGTTCTGCATGCTTGAGCACTGTTTCAGGGAGAGAACAAAGGAAAAGGACTGGGAGTGGTTTGATTTCCCGCCGGTGGTAGCACCATATGAAGTTGCAGTGTTCCCGCTCATGAAAAAGGACGGCCTTGCTGAAAAGGCAAAGGAAGTTACAAACAAATTAAGGGAGGAATTCGATGTCCTTTACAGAGATAGCGGAAGCATAGGAAGGAGATACGCAAGGGCTGACGAAATCGGAGTTTTGACTTCGGTTACTATCGATTATGATACTTTGAAGGACGACACGGTGACAATAAGATACAGGAATAGTGGTGAACAAATAAGAATCACAATACCTCAGATAATAGAAGTTATAAAAAGATTCAAAAAAGGCGAAAGCTGGAGCAGTATAAAGGATGATTACAAATCATTCAGCTAGACGCAACATTTTAAACATTTCAAATAAGTATTATATTGGTGTGTTGTATGATAAAAACAGTAAAATTCACCGATCTTAAACCAATTGATTTTGGTAAGGGTTCGGAAAAAAGTAGTGCTGAAATTGACGATGTTATCTATGGTGACCCCATATGAAAAGGTTGATTAGTATTATACTCGCTTTTGCCTTCCTATTCGGCTGTATTGACGGGGAACAGCCGCCGACTCCGCAGGAAAACGAAACGAATGAAACCGAAATAATCGTTGAAATAGAGCCTCAGGAGAACATAACAATTACTGAGAATGA
>DAOVFD010000099.1 GCA_030668565.1 Microcaldota archaeon | reverse complement strand
AAGAGATTCAGCAGCCTGTTTTCTTACTTTCCAGTGTTTATCCTCAATAAGTTTTTCCAATAATGAAAGTATTATTGTATGTTTTGGCTCTTTTTCCGTGGACGAAAATCCTAATCGCATAGCTGTCTCTTCACGCATTTTCCAGTTTCCTTTGCCTTTAATTAGTTCTGCAACGGTAACCTTAGCGTTCTTATTCACATGAATAAAATTTACCAATGAGCCTGCCGTCTCTATGCGTACATCCTCATTTTTATCTTTAAGCGCATTAATCAGAAGGGGAACTGCCCAGGTATGATTTTTCTCACCGAATAAGCCCAAAACGCTAACCGTAGCCCAACGCACATAGGGATTTTTATCCTTTATTGTTTTCCCCAAAGCCGAAACAGATTTCTCGCTGCAGGTTTTCTCAGGCGCTATCGAATCAGAAGGTACCGCATATCCTAAAAGGAATATGTTGAATATGCTATACATGTATGCGGTTTCAAGAAGACTAATCAACATTATAGCCTTAAATCTTACATTTGCGTGTTTGTCATCAAGCATATTAATAAAATAATCCGTGGCTGGTTCTTTGAGCTCCAACAAAATATTGTGGATAGTGTATCTTGTATGCGCATCCCGTTTATACGCATCGGCCATGCTATATAGATCTGTTACTGTTGGTGGTTTGTCATCAAGACACTTCACGACAAAAGATATAAACTGGTCTAAATCCGGTTTATCAAGTTGACGGACCTGTTCGATATTAAAGTAAAGATAGTTTACCAATTCCTCCTTGAGTGCATACTCATTTGTATCAAGATGTTTTTTAAGGACGTTTAAATCAACGACTATGTTGCATCCCTTGGTTATGTTGCATTCATTAATTTTGGAAAGCATCAAATGGAACAAGCTTTCATCTTTTACATCAGACTGCATTTTAAGATACTCAACAATGTCTTTTTCATCTCCGGTATAAATTTCAAAATAGTTTTCGCAATATAAAAGAAGATATGACAGATCACTAGAACCATGCCCCATTCCAATAAATTTTCCATCTTTGAAAAACAGTAATCTAGGAATGTCATGGGGCTTCGCATGACCGTAAGTGGCATGCAATTTCTCTATCAATGGGCTTTCAACATCCAGAGTGAAGACCTCAATATTTCCTTCACCATAATCATAAAGAAGAGACAGTTCCGTTTCAGTATATTCGCAAGCCTTACACCAGTCAGCCCCTATCTCCAATACCACCATGCCTGATTCGAGTTGGTCCAAGTATTTAAGTTCAGGAACAGGACCAGGCCTCTGCTTATAGTCTCTTTCCACTTCTTCCTTGGCATCCGCAGGTTTCGGGGTTAATATCAATCCTGCAGTAGTAAGAGCAGCTGCTAAAACGATTCTTTTTGCCCATCTTGAAACAACTGGTTCTTTCTTGGGAAATTTCGGCTTCTGTGTGTTCTTTTGTTCGCCTTTTTCTGTCTGCTTTCTCTCCTCTAACAATATGTCCACCTATACACATAATCTATGACATTATATGTTTAAAAACCTTTCTTTTCACAAACTAATGTGAGAGAGAAAGAAGAGGAAAGATTTGTGGCTCTTTGATTTAGGTGAATAATATAAGAAAAATAATATGTTTGAAAAACTGAGCATTTAGACTCAGATTAAGGTCTTAAACTCAGTTTTAGAGGTGTTAGTAATATGAGTGAAAGAAGAATTGTAGTACCCGGAGAAAAGATAGCAGACACTGCTACAAGAATCCCGGGCACGTACAGCAGAGATGGAAAAACCTATGCTGCACTTGTAGGTTTCATCGATGAGCAGGGGAAATATATCGCTCTTGAGAGTAAATACAAGCCAATGATAGAAGACGTGGTGGTCGGAATGATAACCGACGCAAGGCATGCGGGTTATTCAGTGGACCTTCTGCTCCCCAGGGAGGGATTCATACCGGCGAGGACGATAAGGATAACCCTCCAGCTGGGTGATTTTGTCGTTGCAAAAGTGAGGAAAATAGAGAGGAGCGGAATGGTCGAGGTGGGTGAGGTCAGAAGGCTTCCAAGAGGAAAGATAGTTGAGTTCCCTTCTGCAAAGATACCAAGACTTATAGGGAAGAAAAGCAGTATGCTTGACATTTTAAGAAACAATTCCGGAGGAGATGTAGTCGTAGGAAACAACGGATATGTCTGGATGAGCGAAAAATGCAATATCCCGCTCTTGCTCAAGGCGCTGGATATAATAAGGAAAAAGGCGCACAAACCCGGACTGACGGATACGATTACGAAATTTTTTGAAAAAAGGTGATAGTTATGGGTGGAACTTCAGATGTTAAACTTATAGTTGACGGAAAAAGACTTGACGAAAGGACAGTAGATGAATTGAGGAAAATAAGAATACAGACAGGGATTGTTCCTGAAGCGGATGGCTCTGCATTCATAGAATGGGGAGGAAACAAAATCATCTGCGGCGTTTACGGACCGAGGGAATGCATACCCAAACATGCTGCAAATCCCTACAGGGCAGTCATAAAATGCAGATATATGATGTCTCCGTTCGCCTCGCTTGAGGAACACGGAAGAAGCGGACCTTCAAGGAGAAGCACCGAACTTTCAAAGGTAATCAGGGAGGTTTTCGAAAACGTTGTGCTTGCGAAGGAATTCCCGAACACGCAGATAGAACTCTACATGGATGTACTGCAGGCGGATGGCGGAACAAGAACAGCATCGATAACCGTTGCTGCAGTTGCACTTGCGAATGCAGGAATTCCTATGAAGGATATGGTTTCGGCCGTGGCAGTCGGAAAAGGAGGGGACGAACTCATGGTGGACCTCGGAAAACTTGAAGATAACTTCGGGCAGTCCGACGTGCCTCTTGCCTTTTCAGCAAAGGACAAGAAACTTCTTCTTGTGCAGATGGACGGCCTGCTGACCAGGGATGAGATTGCGAAGATACTGGAAATGGCTGAAAAGAGTTCTGAAAAGATAAATGAGATACAGACAAATGCGCTGAAGGACTACTATACAAAGGAAACGGAGGAGGAATTCAAGCTTTGAGGTGATAATTATGGGTGACGAGGTAAAACAACTTGTTATGTCGCATATGAGAAAGGATATTATTACGAATATACTTAATAAGGGAGAAAGACTTGACGGAAGGAAATTCGATGAATACAGAAAGATTGAGGTTACCAAGGGTGTGATAAGCACTGCGGAAGGTTCAGGATTGGCAAAGATAGGGGAAACAATGGTTCTTGTTGCTGCAAAATTCGACGTTGCAACGCCTTTCCCTGACAGGCCGACAGAAGGTGTATTTATCATGAACTCAGAGCTTCTGCCTACCGCATCCCCGACATTCGAGACGGGTCCTCCGAGGGAAAACTCAATTGAGCTTGCAAGGACTGTGGACAGGGCGATAAGGAGTTCCGAGGCGATAGACGTAAACACATTCTTTATAGAGGAAGGGAAGGTCCTGGGACTTTTCATGGATATCTACGTGCTTAACCATGCGGGAAATTTCACTGATGCGGCAACACTCGCTGCTTCTGCTGCTCTTTTGGATGCAA
>DAOVFD010000013.1 GCA_030668565.1 Microcaldota archaeon | reverse complement strand
TTATTCTTTGCATTTATAAGCGTCTGTATACCGCAGCCGCAGCCCATGTCCAGTACCTTTCCTTTAAGTGCCTTCGAGTATTTTGCGAGAAGGAATGAGTCGTCTGAAGGTTCGTAAACTTCGGGTGTAATCTCAAGATTTAGCCCATCTACTATTATTCTCATGAAAAATTGATGTTCCTTTACTTTTTTAAATAAGAAAGCACAGAATATATTCATGGATAAGATGCTGTTTTTCCTTCTTCAGAAAGGAGGGAATAAAAAAAGTGTGAGAATCACTACTGCAGAGCTTGGCAAAGCCCTTGGCATGTCGCAGCAGAACTCATCAAGGCGGCTTAAACTCCTCTCGGATGAGAGTCTTATAGAAAGAAAAGGCGGAATAAGGATTACCCCTGCGGGGACGAAGAAAATAAGGGAGCATTACAACATGCTGAAAAGGGCTCTTGAGGAGAGCAGGATAAGATTTTCAGGAAAAATAGTTGATGGGTTCGGTAAAGGAAAGTACTACATTTCCCTTTCAGGTTATCGAAAAGGAATCAGGGACAGATTGGGGTTCGAGCCATATGCAGGAACCCTTAATATAAAACTTTCAAAAAACGATTTAAGGAAAAGAAGCGAAATTCTGAGGGATGAACCCATAGTGATAAACGGATTCAGGACAAAACAAAGGACATTCGGTGACCTTTTTGCTTATCATTGCAAGGTCAACGGATATTCTGCTGCAATAGTATTCCCTTTGCGCAGCAACCATCCGCAGGACATAATCGAAATAGTTGCTGATGTGCATCTCAGGAAGGCACTGAACAGGGGAAAAGGCTCAGGCGTGGTGGTTGAAGTATGATTGGCTTTTCAGAGGGACAGAAAATCGAGGTCAAGGGCATCATTACATATTCGAGAGGTTTTGGTGGGGAAAGAAAATATTTCCTGAAAAGCGGAGATGCGACTTTTTGTTTCAGGAGCAGGGATTCTTTCGGGAATGGTGATGTTGTTTCTGTTGATGGGATTCTTGAAAGCCTTACTGATTTCATCATAAAACCGGAGAAGATAATCTTACTTGAAGGAAAAGAAGTTGATGATGCATATGAGGGGATTGAGAAAAAAATCATGGACAAAACCGAAATAAAGGATTCGCTTCTTTTTGAAAACCCGGCAAGCACTGCGTTGAAAAGCAAAATTAAGGAAGTTGCAGGAAAATTGATTGCAGCAAAAGAACTGAATAGGTATATTCTGCTCAGATTCCACGGGGATGCTGATGGAATAGCAGGTGCACTTGCATTAAGGAAATTTTTGAGGTTCAGGGCATACCAGCAAAACAGTGCGGTTTATTCTCCGAGAGATGCAGTAAATGATTTGGGAAATCTTCATCATGAAAATCATCCTTTGATTGTTCTTCTTGATTTCGGAACAAATGAACAGAGCATTGACGGGCTTAAACTGCTTAAGGCAGGAGGTCTTGAAGTAATCTGCATAGACCATCATCCATTGCATTCTGATGTGAAATCCAATGTTAATATTCTACTCAGCCCGTGGACTGTTGAAGGGCTTGAAGACCAGTCAAAATATACTGCAGGCTATCTTGCTTCTGAAATAGCGAACATGTGCGGAGTTGAAACTGATAATCTTGCAAAAATAGCATGTGCTGGAGACAAAAGCGATGTTGCTTCACCAGGAGAGGAAGACAGGAAAACAGCCCTTGTTCTTGATTATCTTGCAGCACATACATCCTTTGGAAACAGCCTTGAATTCTATGCTGATGTTCTGAAAAAAGAAGAGCTTTATTCTTCGATTTATTCCCAGGCATCTGAAAAGATAAACGAAGCTCTTGAAAGAGCGCTTCCGAAAGTGAAGAAGAGCGAGAAAAATGGCATAATTGTTTATGTTGTTCCGCTTGACGGAGTAGTGGAGCCCAAACAATTCCCGAACAGAAGCAAAGTGACCACCGCTGTTTTCGAACATTTCAAAACCGATTCCCCGATGATTACGATAGGTTACGGAAAAAGAACGATAATATTAAGAGGAAATGACGGGTTCCTGAAAAAAGGATACAGCTTTTCTGAAATTGTAAAGAAACTTTCCTCAGACATGAAGGATTTCGTGATGTCAGGAGGAGGACATGCAAAAGCTGCTGCAGTACGTGTTGAGGAAGGTTATGAAAAATCTACTATTGATAGATTAATAGAGGAATTAGGATGAAAGCGCTTGTTACCGGTGGTGCTGGATTTATCGGTTCGCATATTTCAGAACGGTTAGTTGAAAAAGGATGGGAAGTTACAATTCTGGACAATCTTTCGACAGGTAAAAAAGAAAACATTGCATCATTTTTAGATAAGATTGAATTTATTGAAGGAAGTATAACAGACAAAGGGCTTGTGAAAAAAGCAGTTTCAGGGGCTGATTATGTTTTTCATGAAGCTGCGCTTGTTTCTGTTGTTGAATCGATTTCAAATCCTGAAAAAACACATGAAATCAATGTTGATGGAACCAGGAATGTTCTTGATGCAGCGCTTGATGAAAAAGTGAAAAGAGTGATGTTTGCTTCTTCGGCTGCAATCTACGGTGATGCGAATCCTCCGATAAAAGAAGATTTTGAACTGAAATCGTTTTCGCCCTACGCAGAATCGAAGGTTGAAGGGGAAAAGCTGATGAAAGAATACAGTGAAAAAGGACTTGAAACGGTTTCTCTCCGCTATTTCAATGTTTATGGAGAGCGGCAGGACCCGAATTCACAGTACAGCGGTGTGATAACCAGATTCATACGAAAAATGCTTGCCTGTGAAAGTCCTACAATTTACGGAGACGGAAACCAGACAAGGGATTTCATCTATGTTGGCGATGTCGTAACCGCGAATCTTATGGCAGCTGAAAAAGAGGGGATTTCAGGCGAATCCTTCAACATAGCTTCAGGTATTCCCCTCACTGTAAATCAGCTCGAAGGGCTTGTTTCAGAACTTACCGGTTATGATGGTGAGCCGAAATATGCTGAAAAAAGAGAAGGCGACATTTACGATTCATATGCCGACGTTGCAAAGGCTGCCGGGGCTCTCGGTTTCAAGACTTCGGTTCCGTTTGATGAAGGTTTGAAAAAAACAATAGAATGGCAGAAAAACACCGGTTAACGGAATCAATTTAAACCTCTTTTTCGTATATATTGTATGGAACACACAATAACAACTATCGGAAGCCACTCGGCATTGGATGTATGTGAAGGAGCCAAGGCAGAGGGATTCAAGACTCTTGTTGTCTGCCAGAAAGGGCGTGATGCAACCTATTCTGTTTACTATAAAACGAGAAAAAGGGCCGAGCAGGAAATCGGTGTCGTAGATGAAACTCTTGTTCTGGATAAATTCAGGGACATGGCAGACAAGGATAACCAGAAATACATGCTTGACAAAAAATCAATTTTCATCCCCAACCGTTCATTTGCCGTTTACGTTGGTTATGATAGGATTGAAAAGGAATTCTCTGTTCCTGTATTCGGAAACAAGCATCTCCTGAGGGCCGAGGAAAGAAATGTTGAGAAAGACCAGTATTATCTCATGGAAAAGGCAGGAGTAAGGTTTCCCAGAGTTATAGAATCACCAGATAAGATTGACGCCCTTGCGATTGTCAAGGTGAGTGAGGCAAAAAGAAGCTATGAACGTGCATTCTTCCTTGCTAGAAGTCCTGAGGAATATGTTGAAAAGAGCGAGGTATTGCTGAAGGAGGGGAAGGTGACGAAGGAAGGCCTGGAAGAAGCAAAGATAGAAGAATACGTAGTAGGTGCGCACTTCAATTTCAATTTCTTCTACTCTCCGTTGCACGATGAAGTGGAACTTCTTGGAATAGATACAAGAAGACAGACAAACCTTGATGGATTCCTGAGATTGCCTGCGGACCAGCAGCTCGAATTGCTGAAATATGCCCAGCCGAGCACGATAGAAACAGGACACATAGCATGCACGCTCAGGGAATCACTTTTGCAGCAGGCACTTGAAGCAGGGGAAAAACTTGTTGAAGCTGCAAAGAAGGAATATTCTCCGGGAATACTCGGTCCTTTTGCATTGCAGGGTGCTATGGAAGAAAAAGATGGGGAAAGATTCGTCTGCTTTGACGTTTCTCTAAGAATTCCGGGCTCCCCGGGAACAAGGTTCACCCCCTATTCTGAATATCTCTTCAGGAAGAGTATAAGCTTCGGAAGAAGAATTGCGATGGAAATAAAGGAAGGGGAAAAGAAAAACAGGATGGATGAACTAACCACCTAAAAGTTCCATCGGAAATTCACCGAAGTCCTTTATTATCGCTTCCACTTTTGTTTTATCGATGGACTCAACTGCGGGTGATTCCATGATTATCACTTTCATTCCTGCGCCCTTTGCTGCTTTAAAACCAGAAAAAGAATCCTCTATAGCTACACATTCCTCAGGCTTGACACCTAATTTCTCTGCCGCAGTGAGAAAGGCATCTGGATAAGGTTTTCTTTTTTCATAATCGCCGCTTCCCATTATTATGTCAAAATATCCTCTGAGTCCTATCACTGAAAGTGCAATCCCGATGTTTTCCCTATGTCCTCCGGAAACGACTGCTGTCTTCATGTTCCTTTCCTTAAGCGTTTCAAGGAATTCCTTAATTCCTCCTTTCTTTTTTACTTCGCCTTTCTTTATCAGTTCACCATAAGCAATCCTTCTTTTCTCAACGTATCCATCTATCGTTTTTTCGTCTGTTATCCCGGCTTCCCCAAGCAGAACCGTAAAGATATTTTTTGAACCCGTTCCCGCGAATTCACTGTACCACCTTTTTTCGTCTACTTCTATACCGAGCGGACCTATGAACTCCATGAAGGTTCTGAAATGCACGGGTTCGGAATTCACAATAACTCCGTCGAAATCAAACAATACAGCCTTAATCATTGCGTTTCACCTTATAAACAAGTATTTTAAATATGGCCAATAAGAATAATAAACGTGATTAAAATGAAAAATCTTGTTTTGGCTTTCGGAATTTTGATATTGGTATTCGGATGCATAGACTTTGGTGAAGCTGCACCAGAAGAAAATGAAACAGTGGAGCCGACACCGGAACCTGCTGTAAGAACGCCATCATTTACTATAGTGAGTCCTGATGGGGGCGAGGTCATTACAACGGAAACGGCTTACGGTTCGGTTGATGTGGTGCTGAGTACCTCGGACCTTATAATAAAACCTGAGGGAAGCGTGCCGAACAAAGTCGGTGAAGGGCACTTTTCGGTTTCTGTAAATGATGGAGACAAACTCCACATATTCAGCAAAACATATACGCTGGAGGGAATTGAGCCTGGTTCGCACACCCTGAGGGTGGAGCTTCTGAACAATGACCATACTTCATACTCCCCACCGATAGTTAAAACCGTGAACTTCTACATCGAGAAAATCTCAACAGAATACGTTCCAAAGGACTATACGGTCACAATACATGACTTCTCTTACGACCCAGAAACCATAACAGTCACTAAAGGAGACAGGATTACCTGGGAGAATAAAGGTGCGTATCCAAGGACTGCAACATACACTGGAGTTTTTGATACCGATGTAATTGCACCTGGCGGGAATGCTACTGTTACAATGGACACTGCAGGAACCTTCGAGTATTATTCGCTTACCTATTTTGCAATGAAGGCAACTGTCATAGTGGAAGAGGTCAAATAGGTGATGCAATGATTGAGGTATGTATCGGTATCCTGGTAGTTTGTGCATTCTTTCTTGCATTGAGTGCAATAAAAATAATTTACGAATACGAAAGAGGGGTTCTGTTTACACTTGGTAGGTTCTCCGGTGTCATGAGTCCTGGCCTGAAATTTGTTGTACCCATGCTCCAGACAATGACAAAAGTCGATACAAGGATAAAAACAGTGGACATACCAAAGCAGGAAGTCATGACAAGGGATAACGTGCCTGTAAGCATCAATGCGGTTGTTTACATGAAGGTTATCGATGCAGAGAGGGCTGTTCTTAAGATACAGAATTATGTATACGCGGTTTCGCAGTACGGACAGACTGCTCTCAGGGATGTTATAGGAAACAAGGAGCTTGATTTTGTACTTACTGAGAGAGCCGAGATTGCAGATGAAATAAAAATGCTTGTTGACAAGGAAACTGACGAGTGGGGAATTGATATAACTGCGATAAAAATCCAGGATATCGAACTGCCGGCCGATATGAAAAGGATAATGGCAAGGCAGGCAGAAGCTGAAAGGGAAAAGAGAGCAACAATAATCAAGTCGGCAGGAGAAGTTATAGCATCGAAGAATCTCCAGGAGGCTGCACTCAAACTTGCTGCTGCACCGGGAGCCCTGCATCTGAGAACCCTTCAGACTCTTGCAGATATTTCTTCTGACCAGAGCAACACGATTATTATTCCAATACCGATGGAATTCCTAAAAGCGGTTGAGGGATTCACGAAAACAGCCAAGAAAAAAGCTTAACCTTCCCTTTTATTTTCTTTTTTACATGTTCTTTTTCCTGAGGGTAATTTGATGGGTGAGGAGAATACGAAGATTGGCGTAGATGAAGATACAATCCGCAGGTATGAGAATGCACGCTATGGCATTGCAGGAAATCATTCAGCAGTGCAAATCTGCAGCTGGAACAGAAAAGCTTTACGCGGAATGGGGGTATGCTACAAGCAGAAATTTTACGGGGTTGACTGTCACCGATGTACGCAGATGAGTCCTGCCTTTGCATGGTGCCAGGAATGCTGTGTTCATTGCTGGAGGCCTGCCGAATGGATGAAGAAAACAAGCATGAATGAAGGCGAAGTCGATGACCCCAGGCTGATTATTGAGGAGACGGTAAAGAAGAGAAAAATACTTATTTCAGGCATAGGTGGTGCAAAGGATGCAAACAAAGAGTTATTCAAAGAAAGCTTCAATAAATTTCCCTCACACTGGGCAATATCGCTTTCAGGAGAGCCGACAATATATCCGCGGCTTGGTGAAATGGTTGGTCTGCTCAGGAAAAACAAAGAAGTAAAAAGCATATTCATAGTGACAAATGGCCAGGAACCCCATGTTTTTGAAAAACTGAAGAAAAACGGGCAGCTCCCGACACAGCTGTATGTTTCCGTAAGCGCACCAAACAAGGAGCTTTTCAAAAAATTAAACCGTTCGATTTATCCTGATGGATGGGAAAGGCTCTGCAAAACACTTGGAATGCTTTCTTCATTGGGATGCAGGACGGTTATCAGGTTGACGTTAATGAGGGGAATAAACGATTTGGACGAACACATCGGGCAATATGCAGGGCTTTTTGAAAAATCAGGGGCGGATTTCATAGAAGTAAAATCATACATGCATCTCGGGCTTTCGCGCGAACGCCTGAAAAAAGAGAACATGGCGCCACACGATTATATCAGAAAATGGTCAGAGGGATTTTCGAAACTTCTGGAATCATACGAAATTGAGGACGAGGATCCTGTATCAAGGATTGTGCTGTTCAAAAGAAAAGATTCAAGGTTCGATAATTTAATAAAAAATCCATGAGGGGGTAATTGGATGCTGGGTTGGAAGATACTTAAAGAGGGAGAGTATAAAATCAGCCTGCCGAGACTCAGCGAAGCTGAAGAGGAGATGATAGGGCTCGTTGAGGAAAGATTCCGCGAAGCTGCAAGGGTCAAGGAAGTCCGCAACAAAAAAGAAAGTGAGGCTCTTATAAAAGAGCTTTTACTGGCTGTAGCTGATGAAGAAGGAATAGCATTGGACAACGACCAGCTCGATTATATATCACGCGCGGCATTTCTTCATATCTATGCATTTGCTTTTGTTGACCTTCTTGTAAGCGACCCGGATATTGAAGAGATAAGCGTAATAGGGGTAAACAAACCCGTTTACATCTATGTCAAGAACAAGGGATGGAAAAGGGTAAATGCATGTTTTACAAGCGAAAAGGCGATAGGCGATGTCGCAAACAAGATGGCACGCGGTCTTGGAAGGCACATAACAATGCAGAATCCCAGACTGGATGCAATGCTGCCGGACGGCTCACGTCTCCACGCATCGCTTCCCCCTGTTTCAGATGGTGAGATAACCATAAGAAAATTCAGGGACAGGCCCTTTTCACCAAGAGAATTATACGATTTGAAATCGACAACGGCAGAGGCGCTCGCCTTTCTCTCTCTTGTAATGCAAAGCGATAATTCCGTGCTTATAGGGGGAAATACCGGTTCCGGAAAGACAACCCTTCTGAATGCATTGTTCAGTTTTGTTCCGGGAAACGAAAGGGTCCTTATAGCAGAGGAAACTCCTGAAATAAACATTCCACACAGCCACCAGCTCAGGCTGGTTGCGAACAAGGACATGGACATAAGCCTGAAGGATTTGATGTATGATACTCTTAGAATGCGTCCTGACAGGATGATTGTTGGTGAAGTTAGAAACAAGACGGAATTCGAGGCTTTGTTTGATGTTCTTCTTGCAGGACAGGCGAGGGGAAGCTATGCCACTTTGCATGCCCAGGGCGCAGTGGAGGCGACGCAGAGGATAAAAAGCTTCGGAATAAATGAGATGGACATTGAATGTGTCGATTGTATGGTAATACAGCGGAGAATGCTGCTTTACGACCCAAAGGGAAGAAAGAATGTCGAAGTGCGAAGAATGGTGGAGATTGCGGAAATGGACCGCGGCCCGAAGGCGCTCTTCCATTTCGACCGCAAAAAGGGCGCGCTTAAATTCAAAAAAGGAGGTAAACTGCTGGAAAAAATAGCCGATGATTTCGGAATGTCCATGAAGGAAATAAAAAAGGAAATGGAAATGAGAAAAAAACTGATAGCCAGGGCCGACCCAGAGTTTGCCGGATTTTATACTGATATACAAAAGAAACTTTACGGGTTTGAAAAATGAGCTTGCTTGGGCTTCTTGTCAAGAATTCGCACGTGTTTCCTGAAGTGGCACTGGAAAGCAGGATGCTTAAGCCCCTTAAAAATCTCTATCCGGATGCAGATGAACACAGATATCTGGGGGGCGCTCTTCTGATTTCAATTGCATTTTCAGTGCTCGTTTTCATAGCATTTCTTGTAATATCCCCGGAAAGCGCAATACTTTCGTTTTTGGCATCATTTATTTTCATATTCCTTTTCCTCCTTGCTCTTCCCGGTTTTGAACTCAAAAGGAAAGCATCGATAATAGAATCAGAAATGCCATTCACCCTGAGAACCATCGGGCTGTTGATAGATATGGGAATTCCATTTACCAAATGCCTTTCAATGGTTTCTCAGGAAGACAGTGAGATAGCCAGGGAATTCGGAAAGATAGTCACCGATATAAAACATGGCATAACAGTCGAGAAGGCTTTCTCCCGGTTTGCAGTTTCATTCAATTCATTTCCTATAAAACGTTCAATCTCACAGTTGCTTTCAGTGTATGAGGTCGGCGGAGGCGGTACTGAGATAAAAAGGATAGGCGATGAGCTGCTTTCTGTCCAACAGCACCACATGAAGGAACATTCGTCAAAGAGTGCAATATTCGGAATGCTTTTCATAATGACCTCCGCAATATTGCCCACTTTCTTTCTGGTTTACGCGATTCTCGGGGAATTCGGTGTTGGGGATGTGATGTCCCAGCCCGGGATGGCGATAGCCCTCCTTCTCGTATTCCCTTCCATAAGTATTCTTCTGCTTCTCATAAGCAAGGCCTCTGTTCCCTACTCGCCCCTCTCTTCCAGTGCAAACGTAATAGATATCATGGTCATTCTCCCGGCGCTTCTGTTCATATTCTCATTCCTTTTTCTTGATGAAAGCATAAGGATATTCGGCCTTCTTGCCGGCAGTGCGATAATGCTATGGGCTTTATACAAAAGCTACAAGGCTGAAAAAAGAACTGAAGAGATAGAGCAGTATCTTCCCGATGCACTTTTCACAATTTCATCACTCCCGAAATCAGTGAAACTGGAAAAAATATTTGAAACAATAGAAAAGGCAGGGTATGGTGCCCTCTCCGAGGAAGCGGGGAAATCAAAAAGGCAGCTTGCAATGAATGTCAAAACAGACACTGTTATGGAGGACCTTTGGATGAGAAACAATTCCCCCGCACTTAAAAAGGCGGCAACCATGCTCAAGCATGTTTTTGATACCAATTCATTCAATCAGCTCCACAGCATAGCCGAAGACCTTCTAAAGGTATTTGAGATTAAAAGGGAACGCGCACAGCTGATGTCCATGCAGAAGTATACGATACTTTTTGGCGGGTTTCTTATTCCAATGATACTGAAGATAGCCCTTTCGCTTATAAACAGCCTCGTCGAATTTTTCGACAATCCAAATGCACCGGAGCTGATAGCTTATGTATTTTCGTTGATACCCGCCTATCTTGTGATATATTCCATCATCTCTGCATTTTACATAGCTGACATAGAGGGGAAGAAATCAATGTCTGCATTGTATTTCCTCCTGCTCGTCATAGTAAGCCTCTTAACTTTTAATCTTGTAAGTCTCTGAGCTGGTTCAATGGATATGATAACTGAATTTGCATTTAACATTAAAAATGACCTTCTGACCAGTGTAAGCCTTCTGATGAATGACAATCTGGTTTTTTTTGTCATCATCTTGGCATTGCTTTTTATTTTTGAAAAAAGAGCGAATAAAAGAGCGAAGGTACTTTTTGCCCTTCTCCTGGTTGCAATTCTGACTTTTGGAATAAAGCAATTCATAGCCGTGGAGCGCCCCTGTGTTTCGCTTGGTCTTCCCTACTGTCCCGAGGAGTATTCTTTTCCAAGCATACACGCCGCGATTGCATTCACGCTTATGATTTCGTTCCTTGACAAAAAGAATTATCCGTTTTTCATTTTGTTTGCACTTTTCGTAGCTTTCAGCAGACTGCATCTTGCAGTGCACAGTTTCAGGGATATTGCCGGCGCTTTGGTAATTGCTTTGATAGCATATTATCTGGTAGACATTGTGTGGAGGCGTTTTTACGATGGAAAAAAATGAAATCGAAAGGCAGATATTCCACATAATCGTAGGGCTGCTTGCAATCATCTTCCTTATACTTTTCGGAAGAGGAATGCTCATGGGAGCAGCTTTTTTCACTTTGATAATAGGCCTCCTGCTGGTTAATCTTACCTTTCTTGGGAGGAGAATAGGCCTGGTCGACTGGTTCATAAAACACTTTGAAAGAAACAACATTCCATTCCCCGGCTGGGGTTCAGCATGCTATGCTACGGGAGTGCTGCTTGTCACTTCCTTTCTTGAAGATCCAAATGCAATCATCGCGGCCCTCATCATAATGGCTCTGGGTGATGGCATGTCCACGCTTATAGGAAGAAAGGGCAGGATAAAACTCCCATATAACAGGAAAAAAACCCTCGAGGGAACCATTGCATTTTTTGTTTTCTCACTGCTTGGCTATCCGTTTGTCGGGGGCGTAATAATCCCGGTTGCGATAGTTGCAGCCATTGTCGAGGGCCTTGACCTTCCTATGGATGACAATCTTACAGTGCCGATTGTGATAACCTTCCTGTTTCTGGTGATGTAATGCCCGTACTCTTGTTTACCTCGAATAATGAAGCAAGCCTTAACATTGCAAGAGAGCTGATTGAAAATCACGGATTTGCTGAAAAAGGCAGGGACGAATGGGAAAAAAGCGGGATAAAACTGATTGATACCAGGGCACCCACGGTGCTGGATGTGCCGACCAATTTTGAAACCGATTATCTGCTGGTGCTTAGTTCCCACAAAAGCAAGGCCGGGACAAAAATGCTTACTGCGCATTTTCCGGGAAACTGGGGCGATGCGAAATTCGGCGGGGATGCAAAAACGCTGAATATCGCTTATGGAAGCAGAATAAAGATACTTATCGACGAACTTTCGAAAGCAAACGATACCGGCTGGCCTGTCCTCATGGAGGCTGATCATCACGGCCCCACCTGCAGCGTCCCCATTATTTTTGTCGAAATAGGAAGCACTGAAAGAGAATGGAATGACGAAAACGCAGCAAGGGTTGTTGCCGAGGCAATTGACAGAAGCCTTACAAGAAACGAAAAATACGAATCCATTCTTGGTGTTGGTGGGGGCCATTATGCAGGGGAATTTACAAAAATGGTTCTCGAAACAGAATATGCTGTCGGCCACATTGCACCGAAATATGTTCTTGATGCTCTGGATATGGATGTTTTCAGACAAGCCGTGGAAAAAAACATCGAACCTGTAAAAAAAGTTTTTCTTCTCAAAGAAAGCACGAACAGGAAACATAAAAGAAAAATAAGCGAATTCTGTTCTGGACTTAATATTGAATATACGGAAATATGACTGCTATTCCGGAAACTTGGAAAGGTCTATTACTCCTACACCCTTTCTTATTATCTTCTTGTTTACCAGGTCAACGACATCTGATGCTCTCCTGTATCTTGTGGGACCGCGGTCTATCGCCATATCTGCGGATTCAAGAATTTCCTTTTTTATCTCTTCAAAAGAAGTCGGTGCCGGTGCTCCTGTTTTGTTTGCACTTGTGCTTATTATCGGTTTTCCGACTTCTTCGCTGAGTCTGTTGCAGAATTCAAATTCAGGAACCCTTATCCCAAGTGTTTTATCACCTGTTACCGGAATGTCCCTGCGCTTCTTCAGAATAAAAGTAAAAGGTCCGGGAAGGTGTCTTTTCAGTATAATCTCCTCCCACAGGCCCACTTCACAGTATTCCTCTATCATGTTCAGGTCCGCCATCATTACTGAAAGCGGTTTGTCTTTTTCCATACCTTTTATTTCTCTTACTTTTTCAACAACATCCGGATTAAGTGCATCTCCCCCGATTCCATAAACAGTGTCAGTCGGGTAAATTATTGTCTTTCCTGAAACTATTGCTTCTTTTGCACGAAAAACGGCACCTTCCATTTTTCCGCCTATGAATTTTATTATTTCAACCATCTATTTCCCCAGAATGTCCTTCATTATCCGTTTGACTCCTATCGCGTATATGAGTTTTCCGAGCCTCGGTCCCCTGTTCTTTCCTATCAGTGCGGTGTAGAACTGTGCAAAAAGTTCGGCAGGTTTTATATCTTTTGATTTTGCAAATTCAAAAACAATGTTGTGTATGGCCAGCGCATCCATCTTTTCATCGAATTGCGCTACCAGCTCCTTTACCGCATCCGTTGCTTTCTCCGCATCCGGCTTATAGGAAAAATTGTAATCGTCAGGCACGAATCCGGTTTTTATCCATTCTTCTATATATGGTTTCAGATATTCCACACCTGCGGGGTCTTCCGTAAGCTCGCCTACTTTCTTCCAGTCCCCGTATATCTGATAATAGACTAATGCATCTACAAAAGGCACTTTCCATCTCATTTTGTCTGTTGCAAGCAAAAACGCGATTGCCCTTTTTCTGTCGTGTCTGTTCATCTCATCCAGTTTGCTGAAGTCAAGCTTTGAAGATTCCTGGAAATCGTAAAGATACCTTAACATATTGGTGTTCGTCGGGTTTATGTCTACGTTTTCCTCAAGGTCCGGCTTCACTATGATGTATGTGACTACTTCCGGAGGAACCAGTTTTATTATGTCAGATACACTCATGCCTATTCCTTTTGATTTTGAGTATTTTCTTCCCTTGAAAAGCACGAAACCGAATCTGAAATCTATCGGATGCTCTTTTTTGAAGAGTTCCTTTGTTATCGCCTTGCAGGTATCCTCGGAACCGCCTTTCGTATGGTGGTCTATCCCTGCTCCCTCTATACTGCTTTTGAAAAGCTGCTTCCAGGATGGCCAGTGCAGCCTCCAGGTAAGCTTGTATTTATGGTCGCTTCTTTTTCCTTTGCCCCTGTTGCTGCATCCCCGCGGAGAGTCGCCCGCGTTGGCGCCTACAGACGCGTAAG
>DAOVFD010000068.1 GCA_030668565.1 Microcaldota archaeon | reverse complement strand
GCTCGCAGTATAAGAGAAGAAGTAAAGAATTTGAAAGGTATGTTAAGGAGAATCTTAATGCATTCATTGGAAGAAGGTTCGAAAGTATCGCAGGGGAATTCATATCAAAAAAGATAGGATTGGAATATGCAGCAAGACAATGGGGGAAAATCCCTGAGTCAAAGGAAGTTTATGAAATAGATTTGGTTGGCAGGAAGGGAGATTCTCTTTATTTTTTTGAATTCAAATGGAAAAACCTAACTAAAGCAGAGGCTATTGGAGTATTAAAGGGCCTTGAAAAAAAATCAGAATATCTGAGAAGTAAAAAGAAAAAAAGATTCGGGCTTGTAGCAAAAAAAATTGGTTCAAAAAAAGAATTGGAGAAAGCAGGTTATCTTGTTTATGAGCTGAAAGACTTTTGTGAATAAGAGAAAAATAAAGAAAAAAGAAAAGGGTTCACTCATCGTCCCATATATCGGGTTGCTTTCGTGAATTAGATTAATGCCAGAGAGTTTGCAATCAAAGCTCATCCCTAAACGATAGGTTTTAATAGTTGATTAATCAACTATATAGTTGAAAAACCAACAGATGATTGACATGCTTAACGAAACCGAATTAAAAATACTATCTGCCTTCTTCCCGGAAGGTACAGAGAGAACTACAAAGGAGATAGAAACGCGTTCGGGCTATTCTCATGAGCGTGCTTATTCGACCCTTAAAACTCTGGAAGAGAAAGGATTTCTGTCAAAAAAGAGGGTGGGAAGGGCGCTTGTTTATTCTATTAGGAAATTTGATGACACGGTTCATCTTTCCTTTGCTTATTACTCAATAAATAGAAAGAACCATTTTATTGAAAAATACAGTTCTGTCTGGAAAGCAGTTGAAGAATTCGTTAACAGAACAGATTTGGAACTAGTTATATTATTTGGAAGCTATTCAAGAGATGAAGCAAAAGAAAAAAGTGATGTTGATATTCTGTGCGTTAATGGAAATTCAAGTACTGAAAAAATCGCCCTGTCCTTAAGGCATAAGTATAACCTGAGAATAGCTCCGGTTATCGTAAGTAAAAAAGATTTCAAGAATATAAAATCAGAAAATCCGGAGCTATGGGATGAACTAATAGAATTTGGGATTATTATAAAGGGGCAGGAATCGTTTTACAATCTTGTTTATGGGCTGAGCGAATGAAGAAAAATATTGATTGGTTTATTCAGGAAGGATTGCTGGTAAAAACGCCATTCATACAGAGATTGGTACCGAGATTTATTGAAAAGGCAAAGAATAATCTTATTACACTGAGCATTCTTTTTGATCTTCACAGCAACAAAGAGGCAAGAGACGTCTTAAATGTTCCAGAAGATTATGACCCAAATGAATGGGTCGCGGCCTGCGCTTACTATGCAATGTATATGGCAGCATCGGCAGCACTTGCCAAAATAAGCTATAAAAGTAAAAACCATACGGCAACAGTTCTTGCTCTCGAAACTTTCTTTGTAAAGAAACAGTTATTGGAAGAAAATTATCTTAAGATGATTGAGAAAGCTCAATTGGAGAAGCGGTACATAGACAACTTGAACCTTGCAAGAGATAGAAGGGAGATTGCACAATACAGCGTTACAAAAGAAACGACAAGAAGAATTGCAGAAGAAATCAGAGAAAATGCCTATAAGTTTGTGGAGAGAATTGAGAAGTTAATTGACAAAATGACGTAATAAAATAAAGAAAAAAGAAAAAGGTTCACTCATCGTCCCATATATCGGGCCGCTTTCGTGAATTAGATTAATGCCAGTGAGTTTGCGATTAAAGCTCCTGCGAAGACGAGGGAAACCGTGTTCAGCACCTTGATAAGGGCATTGAGTGCGGGACCTGCGGTATCCTTCAACGGGTCACCAACAGTATCACCTACTACTGCAGCCTTGTGTGCATCGCTTCCCTTTCCGCCGAGCTTTCCTTCCTCAATGTACTTCTTTGCGTTATCCCAGGCAGCACCTGAAGTGCACATCATCAATGCCATCAGGAAACCGCTTGATATTGCACCTGCAAGAAGCCCTCCGAGTGCGGCAGCACCGAAGAGATAACCTACAAGCAGAGGGGTACCAACTGCAATTACTCCTGGAAGTGCAAGCTCTCTCAATGCTGTCTTTGTGCTGATGTCAACACATCTTGCATAATCCGCCTTTGCCGTTCCTTCCATAAGTCCTTTGATTTCCCTGAACTGTCTTCTTACTTCCTCAACTATTTCGAATGCTGCCTTTCCTACAGCAGTCATCAGTAATGAAGAGAAGATAAACGGAAGCAAAGCACCGATGAAAACACCTACGACAACTGCAGGATTAAGCAGGTTTATTTCTGTCAATCCACTTTCATCTGCAAATGCTACGAAAAGAGCAAGAGCACCTAAGGCAGCACCCGCAATCGCAAATCCTTTTGTAGTCGCTTTAGTCGTATTCCCAACAGCATCCAACGTATCTGTTATTTTTCTGACGCTTGAAGGAAGTCCTGCCATTTCCGCTATTCCTCCCGCATTATCTGTAATAGGACCGTATGAATCAACTGCAATCACTATTCCTGAAAATGAAAGCATTGCTGCTGCAGCCAAAGCGATTCCGTACAAACCACCAAGCTTGAACGAAATTATTATTGCAAGAACTACTACAAGCGCAGGAAGTAAAGTCGCTTCCATACCAACTGCAAGACCTGTAATAATATTCGTTCCTGCTCCTGTCTTTGCAGCCTGTGCGGTTTTCCTTACCGGGTTGTGTTCTGTTGCTGTGTAATATTCTGTTATCAGGAACATTGCTGCAGTAACGAAGATACCGACCAGCACTATGAGCAACAGATTAATCGGTGCTATGGCATTCTCGCCTGCAACATCAGCAACACCGCTCGTTACGTAAAGGTAAGTAAGGATTAATGTTACAACAGCGGTTGCAGCGATTCCCTTGTAGAATGCCTTCATTATCCTCTTTCCTTTTCCAAGTCTTACGAACAATGAACCGATTACGCTTCCTATTACTCCTATCGCCGCGATTCCGAGTGGTATCGTAACGTATGCTTCAACACCCATCGCAGCTCCGAGAAGCATTGCTGCAATTTCTGGATCAACGAAAGTTTCGTATACATCTGCAGCCATTCCTGCACAATCACCTACATTGTCTCCAAAGTTGTCTGCGATTACTGCGGGATTTCTCGGGTCATCCTCAGGAATTCCTTTTTCTATTTTTCCTACAAGGTCTGCCCCGACATCTGCTGCCTTCGTGTAGATTCCTCCACCAACACGGGCGAATAGCGAGATAAGCGAAGCTCCGAATCCATAACCTATTATTGGGGCAAGGTCACCGAATATTATGTAAAGTCCTCCAAGTCCGATTAATCCAAGGCCTGCAAGGGCCATACCTGTTACAGCACCACCGCTGAAAGCGATTGTCAAGGCTTGTCTAATGCCTTTCTTTGCGGCTTCGGCTACTCTTACATTTCCTCTTATGGAAGTCTGCATTCCGATATAGCCGGCCAGAGCTGAGGAAATAACACCGACAACGAATGCAATTCCCGTATTCATTCCAACGAAGTAGTAGATTGCTGCGAACAATATCACCACTATAGGAACCAGCGTTATGTACTGCCTCATAAGGAATGCGTTCGCGCCCTCTTGGATAGCAGCCGAGATTTCCTGCATCTTCGGTGTTCCTTTTGGTGCTTTTATAACCTTCCTGGCAAGATAAGCCGCGTAGAGCAGTGCTATCACACCGGCTCCTAATGCAAGTATGGTTGCATCTGGTAAAGCCATATATTTTTCACCTCTCAATCAAATAGAAAACCTTAGTGAATTTAAACTAAATATTTATAAAGGCAAAGGAAACCGTTTAAAATAAGTCGAAGGATAATATTATAGAGATGGTAAACATGGCAGAGCTCGACGACCGGGTAATGGCGCTTGACCAAGAAGCACTCGTACAGGTGAATAAAACACTCAGGAAAATAAATATTTCGCTAAAGCTGAATGCATCCAAACTAAGAGGCAGGAAGGTTCCTCCGGATATCGAACGGCTCGTGGAATGGAAAGAAGCGCTTGAATACTGGAAAGAACGCTATGGGAGGAAAACCAGTGATGTCGAATACATGGCAGAACGGCTCGGTGTGTTCTATGACCTCTGCTCGCAATTAAGTTGATGTAGTATGCCGGTAACAACAGTAAAGGCAGGTCTTCTCCCGAAAATAGAACTAACCGGGAAGACTGCTGTGCAGGAAGCAAATAATGGAGTAGACCAGCTGAAAGCGGGTGCATCGCTTAAACAGTTCAATCTCGCGGCAATAGAACTCCGAAAAAGCGAGAACAAAACGGTTGCTGCGCTTGGAAGAGTTGCAGGAGGATTGGCTAAGGAGAAAAATTTTGATGATGCTTCACTTGCGCTTGGGATGGGTGAGCTGCTTACACAGACAAATGAATTGGAAGAAAAATACAGGAAAGAATGGGCGCCTGAATTCGAAGCATATGTAAAAGAATTCAGCAAGAAAGAAAAATTTACCGATGCTGACAGGAAACAGGCTTATCTTACGATGTCGGTAGTATACAACAATATCGCAAATTCCTCCAGAATGGAAAAGCTCGATTATTTTGAGAAAAAGGCGAAGAGCCCGAAGTATAAAGAAAGCACAAAGAATCTTGTGAGTGGTGCTGTTGACGGAATCCAAAATCTGTATGCTGAAGGAAAGACAGACCAGGCAGACAAGGCGCTTTCCTATCTTGATTTCTATGTAAACACGGTACTGAAAAAAGGGATAAGGGGAAAGGAAGGAAGAGCTGCTGTTGAACAGTCAATAACGCTTGGCCTTGCCGGGGATGAAAAAGCAGAAAATATGTTTCAGAAAGGACTGCAGCAGTACGGGAATGCAATAGCAGTACGTTCACTCTGGGATACATATGCAAAAATGGAAAGCCAGTATTTCAAGGTCGCTGATTCGCTGGGTACAAATAAGGAACTGGAAAAAACATTGACAGATGCAAAGAAATATCTGGATGCATACAAAGCAGATGCCGCAGTAAAAACACTGAAGAAATTTGCAAAAGGAGTTAATGGGTATATAGAAGACAAAATGCTTGAACGGCTGAATGAAATAGAGAAAGACCTTAAAGCAACTCCTGAAGTATTCATGGGATACAAAAAGGAATTGAAAAACTATGCGAAAAAGTTTCCTTATGTTGTCAAGACGCTTGTAGCAAAGATGGAAAAAGCAAACAATAAGGCAGGAGAACTCTTGGGTAATCTCGGAAAGATAAAGACGAAAGAAGCCAGTGAAAGCCAGAAGAAGAAATTTTACAATGATATTGAAACCTTTGCAAAAGAGAAGAAAGATGTTCTGGGAACAGCTGCTACCTCGGTCCTGCTTATGAATAATGCTATTTCAGAAGAACAATTCGGGATGGCACTCAAGATCTCCAATGTTGAAGCTGTCAGAAAGAAAGCCATAAACAACGACATGAAAGACGGATACGGTGATGTCACCCTGAAATATCTGCGGGCCAGCCTCAAAACGCTCGCTAAGGAAGGTGCTGACTCAAAAAAGGCAAA
>DAOVFD010000093.1 GCA_030668565.1 Microcaldota archaeon | reverse complement strand
ATGTGCAGGGAGGACAATGTGAAATTCGGTGTTGCTCCGGATGAATTCAACAGGGACAATGGTGCGATGATTGCCTATGCTGGAGAAGTAAGATACAAAAGAAAAAAACCGAAAAGAAAAATAGAGGATTGGGTTCCTCTTCCCAACCAGAGAATAGACAGGATTTAGAGAGATACTAACAATAAAGATGATAAAAAGTCTGAACCTACTTCTTACGATAGCCGAACATTTCATCATAAGTTTGGTGATCGACAATGGATAGAATAAATGCAATGACTTCAATCCGGTTTCCTTCCAAGGAATAAATCATCCGCCAATATCCAGTTAGGCTAATACGGAACAAGTTAGACACATTCAGATCTTTTGGAATCAATTTTTTTGGGATACTATCGCCATAAGTTGGATTTATTTTCAGAAGTTCAGATTTCTGCTTAATGGACTTCAATATCTGCATCTCTTCTGAATTTGTCAAACCATTTGCCTTCTTGCTCTCCAACAATACAGTTAAGCTTCTCAAAACTGGCTTTGGCCTGGCCTTTCAGGATTACTCTCACTGGCCGGTTACGCTTCATAATTCCAACCCACCTTTCTTTAATTTCTCCAACTCAACAGGTGAACGGTATATCCAAAGAATACCCTTAGTAGTGATAAGAATTTTTCCGCTTTCTTGAAGATAATCTAATATCTGCATTAGCGTATTGTGCATGACTTTTCGGGGTAATTTTCTCTTCAGATCTGCAATTTTGATTAGTTCCTTGGATTCCTGCAGCACTTTCTCGACCATAAGCACAGTATTCAGTGTAGGAGAATGCATGACCTGTGTCTGTATAGTTTTTGTCATGAATATATTTATACCATAAAAGTATATAAATATACCTATTTTATATAAAAAATACACAATTTACTCAATCAGAGAATAGACTCAATCTGATTCAGGCACCTAACGCCTTCTTTATTTGTACGAATGCGACATCTTCAGGATATCCGCCAACGAATTCCGCTTTTCCTTCATTGATTACTGTTTTCGGAACGCTCATTACCTTGTATTTTCCTGCGAGCTCCTTGAATTCCATCGCCTCATAAACATAACCCTTCACTTTCGGGCTTAGCATCGCGAATTTCAATGCGACATAAGCCGATATAGGGCAGTGGGGGCACTGGGGTGTCAAAAATACTTCAAGTTTTACACCATCGGTAGAATCAAAGAATTTTTTCACTTCATCATTCGCTTTCAGTTCCCCTCCGGCCATTCTGATTGTTTCAAGCAAAGTCGCAAATTCATGGCCTGCAGGTATTCCGTAAAATCTTGCATCACCTTTCACGTGTTCGCTCCTGAATAACGTTACAGGTCCGTCTGTTACGCCATATTTTTTGGCAGCTTCGCTTTCAAGCTCATGCACTTCAAGCTTTACCTTGTCAGAAAGTTCGCTCAGTTCGGTAAGAAGGGATTTTATCTGCTCATTGAGCTCAGTCTTCTTGTCAAAGTAAACAAGAGTAACCTCTGATTTCAATCCTTCAAGTCTTTTTGTTATTTCCTTTTTTGTGTTTTCGTCTAATGCTGGCATAATTTTCACCTAAAAATTGGTTGTATTACTTTCAATTTAAATTCTTTTGCTGAAACCGCATTTTTTGCATTCTATCCTCAAACAGTTGTGCTTCCTGTCAAAATAAACCCTTGCCGTCTTTCCGGGTATCCATACTATGCGGCATTTTTTGCAGAAAGTGTTTACGTAATCTTTCGGAACATGGACCTTATGCTTTTTTATATGGTAGAGGGCCATTTTGACATGCCTCTGTGAGCGTTCCCTGTTACCCTTGAGGTATTCACTGTGGGCCTCGTCAAGAAGCTTTGTCACAGTATCCCGAACGCTCTGCTTTATAATCTTTTTTCGTCTATGTTCCATGTAGTTGGTTCGATGGAAAACTTTATTAATGAATATTTCATAGACCCGATTTGGAGTCATAGCGGGTATAATATTGTGAACACACTGGCGTACGCAGTGATAGCGGTAGTTGCGGTTTACGCAATTTACGGGTTAATACACAAAAAAATCAAAATCAATGAAAAATTCGTATGTGCAGTGCTCTGTTTCGTGCTTTTAGGCTCAACATTGCGTGTTGTTACTGATTCGGTATACAACGGCGTTTTCAAGCCGGTAACTCCTGTGCATCAATGGGTTCTTGAAAGCGGCATATATGACTACGGTTATCTTACAGTCTCTCCCGGGATATACATAGTAACTGCAGCTATTTTTCTTGCTTCGATGTTCATTCTTTACAGGATAAAAAAACTCGAACTGCTTGGCTATGTCGGATTGGCGTTGTGGATTCCGCATTTCCTCCTGCTTGTTCCTTTCATGGGATACTGGATTTATGCGATACCCGTTCTCATTCTTGCGGCGATTCCCACCTACATCGCATTCAGGTATTTCAGGGATAAGATACTTACAGGAATTGTTGCAGGTCATTCGCTTGATGGTGCGGCAACGTTTTTTGCAATAGAGATTTTTCCCGGATTGACGGGGATCCATTATTCCGAACAGCATGTTTTTTCAGGGGCGATAGGAATCCTGAGCGGTAATTTCTTTGTATTTTACCTTGTAAAGATTGCGGTTGCATTCGCTGCTGCATACTTTTTGATGAAAGAGGACATGAAGGTGGATGAGAGAAATTTCATAGCGCTTGTTCTTATGATAATAGGTTTTGCTCCGGGAATCAGGGACGTTTTGAGAATGATGGTCGGTGCGTGAAACAGCAATCAGACTTATAAATATTTGGTGTAATAAGTGTAATAGGTGTAAAAATGGAATACGTAACGAAAAAAATCCCGAAGTATCTGGAAAAGAAGATAGTGAGGCTGAAAGCAATATTTCAGATTAAAAAAGAAAAAAAGGTTACTGAGGGAGAGGTAATCGCATTGGCGATAGCTATGCTTGAGGAAGATGTGGAAAGAGAAAGCAGATATTCACTCGCCCAGCTGGTAGGGCTGGTCAAAGGCGGGAAAAAGAGCAGACCGGACGAGATAGACTCCATCATATACGGGATTTAGATGATACTGCTGGATACCTCCTTCCTGGTAGCGCTTTTCAGAGAAAACGATGAAAAACATGGAAGAGCGGCAGAGCTGGTCAAGGAGATAAAGGGAAGGGTGGCAATAACCGATCACATCTTCTCGGAATTGATTACGTTCCTCGTTGCCAAAGACGGAAATAATACTGCTTATAGTGCTGGGAAAAAGATACTCGAAAGCGAGATTATCCTGATTTCCGTTCTTCGCGAGGATATGCCTGTAGCGCTTAAATATGTCAGAAAATATCGGGGTATCAGCATGTGTGATGCGCTAAGCGTTGTAGTGATGAAAAATATGGGAATCAGAAAAATTGCTTCTTTCGATTCGGATTTTGACAAATTAGGTGTTGAAAGGATATTTTAGACGGACTTGCAAAACGAGAAGGAAGTATTTTAACGTTTACCTTAGTTATTAGGGCATGGCGAACAGTGTCGCTTACCCCCCACATACAGGTATAGAAAGCATAAAGACAGCTGCAAAAGAAGTTATACGGAGCAAGGAGCTTGTCTCGCCCTGCGAATCCTGCCATAATTTTTCCAGATGCATAAATGTAGGCACTGCATCCTTCACAATCATGGGCCCACATTGCACAAGGAACTGTAGGTTCTGCGTTACAAAACATCACCGCAAACCGAAAAAGCCGGACATAGAGGAATCGGAGAAAATAGCAGAGATGGTGGATACTCTTGGATTAAGGCATGTTGTTCTGACTTCAGTAAGCAGGGATGATTTGAAAGATTTGGGAGCTGGTTATTTTGCAAGATGCATATC
>DAOVFD010000136.1 GCA_030668565.1 Microcaldota archaeon | reverse complement strand
TAAAAAGAATTTTTTCATTCTACTTCCCGCTTTACTGATTACATTTTTCCAAATATCCTACAATATAGGCTTTGTCCGCTCTATGGGGTGAAAGGGACAAACATTGTCCAAAAGATTTCTTTGCGAGCGTTTTCTCTCCATCCTTGTAATAAATCAATCCGATTGCTTTGTGGGGATCCGGATAAAAAGGGTCTAAGGAAATCGCCTTTTTGTAATAGGCCTTTGCTTTGTGCATATCGTCCGCTTTTGCTCTCTGCCTGAAAACCTCACCCAGCAAGTAATACACTCCTGCATCATTTGGTTCAACTTTCAAATACTTTTCAGCCCCCCTCTGTGCGCTATGGAAGCGTCCGGCCTTTAAATCCAGCCATGCATTGTCCAGTATAACCTTATGCAATTTTGTCAAAAAAACCCCTGTATTCTTTATTCCTGTCTCTTCTTTCTGGTAACGGGTTTTAAGAAAATCTTTGCAGTTCTCCACCCGTTCCTGAAGCCTGGGATGACAACCAAAAAAGAAAGGTTCTTGCATGTTTTCTTCCTCAAGCTCCCTTTTCAGATGTTCGAAAAGCCTGAGTGCTTCATTCGGGTCATACCCTGCCTTTGCCATTAACTGAAGACCGACCAAATCAGCCTCGGTTTCAAAATCCCGGCGATACCCGCTGACTGCAGCTTTAGAACCTAAGGACCCCAATTGATTCACCAGTTTTCCAATCCCGCTAAATTGAATCAAGGATCCCTGGACACCGACGAGAAAGTCAGATTTGCTTTTGAAATGCCTGAGAGTTTTCAGCGCGTGTCTGTGTGTGCAGTGTGTCATTTCATGACCAAGTAGCGCTGCGAGTTGAGCCTCATTATCCATACGCGCAAGGATTCCAGTATGAATGTATATAACTCCATTTGGGAAAGCAAAAGCGTTCAAATAAGGGCTCTTGATGACCATTATCCTAAAGGGAATATGCTCCAGGATTTCAGGCGGCTGAAGCTTCCTGGCAATCTGGTTCAAATAGTCATCAAGTTGGTCATCTCTATAGATCAGTCCGCTCTGGGTGAGCACTTTTTGCTCGTCTTCTGAGCGCTGCCAGAGTCCCTTTTCATCATCAACACCGGAATTACCTGTTGCCAAAGGAAGGTTCGCGGGTGTAGAGCAGGCAGTTGCAAAATACAGCATCAGTATCGATAGGATATATCTCATCCGCCCACCCCGGGAAATGAAGCGAGTACATTTTCCACAAGCTTTGATGCACTTTCAGGATCTCTAAGGCCACCCTCACCCCGGATACCTTTCTCACAATACCATAATATAGTCCCGGATGAATCTACGAAAGCCACACTTATAAATGCCTCTTCCTTCCCTTTTAAAACATGATCAAGCCCGCGGACAAACACAAGCGAATCGGTGCCAGACTTCTGCAAAATTTTCTCAACAGAACCTAATGAATACTCAAAATTCTTCTTCTTTTCAGGAAATAATTGCGGACCATAAGTATGCAACTGGATAGATTTGTTCACAGCCCCGTAAACTGCTTGGATTTCTGCTATTTCTTCCTCTATTTCCTTATCTTTGGCGAGAGGCTTTATTCTGTAGTTTTTCTTTCTAAGGCCTTCCACGAGGGCACTAACTAAATTCTCCTTGCCTGTCGTACACCAGCCTTTTCTTAATTCGACTACCCCAAGTCCTGTGATTTCATAGGCTTTTACATCACAAAGCATAAGCCCCAGTGTATTGAAATTCCGGGCTCTTTTCTCAAATTCAGGATGTATTCTGTATGCTTGTGGAGTGCAGCCAAAAACCATTAGAGATATGGAAAGACAGGACAGGAAAAGCAGAATCCGTTTCTTTTTAGCACTCATTTTTTCTCTTTCCTCATTCCCTGTTAGACCGCACACTCATCTTGCCGGTATATTGTTAATACCTAAAATGTCAGGGATCAAATGCGCATACCTTTGTGAAATACAGTAAAGAATCCAGACCCA
>DAOVFD010000019.1 GCA_030668565.1 Microcaldota archaeon | reverse complement strand
CCAGAAGAATAATCGCCAGTATTCCTCCGAGAAAGGCGAAAGTACCCGCATAAAGAACTGAAATATTCCTCATTACCTCGAACGCTTTCTTCGGCATTAGAACACCAATAGAAAAACCCATGCCGGAATCTGGTAAATTGTCGCCTTTCCCTCTTTTCTTATCTCAAACCGGTTTTTTGTTACCAGTATTCCGATTTTAAGATTGAATTTTTCCATGCATTCCAGCAGACCTTTTATTCCCGGGTTTTCCTGATACTTTACTTCGACTGGAATTGCTCCGCTTTCATCTTCCAAAATAAAGTCAACTTCATTGCCGTTCTTCCAGTACCAAAGTTTTCCGAAAGTTTTGCTATTGCGGACAATATGGAGAAGATGCTGGTTGACTGTTGTCTCCACTCCCTTTCCATCGTCGTAATCCACTGTTAATGCCCTTCTCAGCCCCTCATCGCAAAAATATATCTTCTTCTCTATTTTTTCCCTCGCTTTCTTTGACTTGAAATAGACTTCTGATATTGAAATCAGGCCGGAAGCTTCAAGGTAATAAAGATATTCCCTGACAGTATCCTTGTTGCCGTCCAGTCTGTTTGCAAGGCTGGAATAACTGAAGCGGTTAGACGAGAAAAAAGCAATCTCTTTTGCCACCTTTTCAATTAAAATGGGGTCCCTTATTTTCTCTTTGAAGGTTTCGATAACATCCCTATGGATGATGATATGGAAGCATTCCGCGAGTTTGCGTTTCCATTCAAGTTCCGGATTTTCGCCGGCCTGCTTCTTTATCTTGAACCATTCCGGAAAACCGCCGATATTCAAATATTCATTGAATTTGTATATCATCTGTTCGCGGTAAGGAAGAAGGAATTCGTACCTTTTTTTGATATTCTTTAAGCCGTTTGGTGAAATTGTTTCTTTCCATTCGTGCCACATTGCGGTGATTTTCAGTTCTTTCTCGACCATGGAAAATTCGACGAAATCCCTGAACGAAAAAGCAGATACATCTATGAATGTAATCCTACCTGCAAGGCTTTCGGATGCCTGTTCATAGAGAAGAGAGGTGCTCGAGCCGGTAATTATGAATTTGCTGGCATATTTGGCATCAAGAAGGTGTTTCAATTGGAATTGCCAGCCGTCTTTGTACTGGATTTCGTCCAAGAAAAAGTATATTTTTTCCTTTTTTGCATCAAGACCGGTCATTTCCTCGTATAATGCGATGAGTTCTCTTAAATCATCGAACTTGTCCAATAGCTCGTCGACTTTTATATAAACGATATGCTTCGTTGGTGTATTGCTTCCGAGCAGATAACGCATCATCTGGTACAGAAGAGTTGTTTTTCCGGTCCTTCGCATACCGCTGAGGGCGAGTATTCTGTCATAACGCAGTTCATTGATTAACTTTGCCTGATATTCTTCCCTTACGAAGCCCACGTCTTCATCATATATGCGCTGCTCGCTCCACCAGTAATTTCTTTCCTTCAGGTATTTGACTATAAATTCCCGGTCTTTAATCATGTTGATATTATAATAGCCAAAAACATATAAATGTTGCTATTATAATAGCGAAGCTAAAAAAGCACCTTCCTAAGTATCTTGTACGCCTTGGTCAGATCCTCCTCCTTGATGATAAGCGCAAGCTCGGTATATGTTGAAATTACCTCGATAAGATTAATATTGTTCCATGAGATTTCCTTCAGAACATAGACAAGAAAACCGGGAGTTTCAAACACCTCTTTGCTGAATAAAATTGAAATTTGGGAAAGGTCTCTTATTTCAGATATTACCTTTTCGTTTTGGAGCATTCCCCTGACTCTCTTTTCTATCTTATCACTGAAAATAAATGTCGTCTGCTTGTTTCCCTGGGTGATGTTCACCACACTGCCTTTCTTTACTTCATCAAGTTCGTAAATATCCTGGATAATACCTGGGATTGAAGGAGAGCGGACCACAGTTATTTCCATAAGATTGGAGTTGGTGGCCAGTTCATCTGCTGAAAACGCCTTCTTGGGCCCATACATTTTCTCTGCTTTTTCCCTCATCCGTTTAAGCGCTACAATAATCGCAGGGTCCTTTACCTTCTTTCCTGTTTCTTTTTCAACTTCTTCTCTTAGATAGCGGGCGAGTTTGGAATAACTGAGGAGGTCTTTTGCAAGAGCTATTTCAAGCGATGGGTTTTCCCTTATTATTTTTTCTACAACGCGCGATATTGTTACCATGTAGAAATTGATATTTGTTATGTTTTTAAACATTAATGATGGATTTTGTTCGTATTTTAACACTACTTTTATTTATAAGAACAAAATAAAGCTATATCCTATGAGAGTTTGTAAATTCGGAGGAATAATATGAGAAGAGAAGAACAATTGGAAAGAGGAAGACGGGGAAGGAGAGGACCGAAGATCCCGACAAGGCCGCTAGCAAAGGCATTGGGTAAAAATGATCCGGCAATATCGAGATTGGCAGAGTTGAAATCTGGCAGGGATTTGGGACCTCAGGATTTCCTTGGACCTGAAGCAATGAAATGCTTTGAGAGAACTGCTAGCAGAAGTTAGCATTTCTTCAGAACGGATTTAACACCTTATCACGAAGAATGGTCAGTGTGCTGTGGTCTCTGATTAAGCCGGCAAAGTGATTTCTCAGTTCCTTGACCATCTTATGCAGCTCCTGAGGGTCCTTTGCATCAAAATCCAATTCGAAATCCCAGTCGCCTAATACCCTGTTTATGAAAACTATATTCGGATGTTGAATGGCATATTGAAGGAGCTTTTCCTCATCCTCCTTAGACGTGTGTTGAAGCCATAGTAAAACCTTGTAATAATTGTAGCCAAGAAGACGTCGGTCAAACCAAACAGTATAGAAATTGATTACTCCTTTTTGTGTGAGATTGTTTATCCTGTATTTTACTGCATCTGCTGAGAGGCCAATTTTTTTTCCAATATCAACTGTTTTCATTCGTGCATTATCAAAGAGAAGATGAAGTATTGCCTTGTCCTTTTTATCAATCTCGATTATTTTTTCTTCCTTTGGGCTTGTTGAGAAGATTGCTTTACGTTCACCCTCGACAAAATAAGTAACAGGAAGATATGTCTGATAAACAGTTATTGCAATTGATTTCGCTTTTATGTATTTTCCGAATTTAAGCATTATCTTCCCGATTTCATCTTTGAATTGACTCTCGTTCTCCAGTGTAAAACGCATTGTATAATCCCATTCTCCTTCAAATTCAGCAAACCACTGCCCGTGAGGGTGTTTCTCGAAATAGTCAATCAATTCTTCCTCTTCCTTCTCGCCAATTCTTTCTATCTTGAAATAGATTCTATATGTTTTGAGTCCTAATCTTGTAAGGTTCGGCTCTGCAAACATTCTCGTTATTATGCCGGCCTTTACTATTCTGTCAATCCTGTATTCAACCGTCTCCCCGCTTAACCCGACTGCCTTTCCAATTGCAGTATAGGAAGCCCTGCTGTTTTTCTCAAGTTGATGCATGATTAATTTGTCCTTTTTATCGAGCTTAATCGGGGATTTTTCTGCCATAATCCTATTTTCCCGCAATTTTTATTTAAATTTATCGTTTTTCTGAAAATTTTCCCCCCAGCCATTATATATACTCAGTAATACACATATAATATCATAAGATAACACAATGAGGTGATGATATATGAGAAAAATGAAGTTTGATGGAAAAAAGGTTGCAAAAAGACAGGGTGCTGATAGAAAGAAAAACGATATGGAAGCTAAAAGGCCCTTCGCAAAGAGACTGTGGGATGCAGGAAAGAAACTGATGGTAAGCGCGATGGTATGTTCAGCACTCGCAACTTCAAAACCCGTGGAAGCAGAATCAAACGGGTGGGCAACCGTATGGCCAGGATATGCGCTCCATGAAAATAAGTTATTGGTGAGAATGGAGGGCGGGGCATCCTTTGACAGCGGAACATCATTATATGGATTTGCTGACTTCGAACCTTCAGAGAGCAATTCAGTAAGCATTGATTCATTCTATGGAGAGGCGAGAGTTTCACAGAAGGTATTCAAAGGTCTGAGTCTGTTTGCACAGATGGATGCAGGCAGCGGGATGGAACCGATATACCGGCCCGGTCTTCTTTATACGCTCACTCCCGATGAATGGTTCGTACAGTTCAGGGCTTCGCCTTGGAGTTTTGGGGGAAAAGAGGATGTGCAGCTCACCTTATATGCAAGTAAAACCTTCGGAGAGCGTGTATTCAACGAAATGCTTATAGATGCAAACGTGCTTTCGAAGACGATTTATTCAGAAGTAGCTGTAGACATCCTGTTTGGAGGACGATTCTCAGCAGGAATGCAGCTGAGGATGTTTACTGACCTGGAGAGCAGGCATACGGATGTAACTTCGGTTGCAAGATTCGGGGTAAGGTTCTAAGATTTCAGCAACCTTTATTTATTTTCTTATTCCCTTTTCTATTAGGTGAAATTATGGGAAAAACCCTTGTGGGAGAGGTTGCGCATTTCTTCGGAAAGATAAATGTAGCAGCCCTAAAAATGAGCGGAGAGCTTAAAGTTGGGGATAAAATTTCCATTGAACATAAGGACGGTTCTGTTGTTCTTGAGCAGACGATAGATTCAATGCAGGTTGAGCACAAGAATGTTGAAGCAGCGAAGGCAGGAGACGATGTTGCAATAAAAACAGCAGAAAAAGTCCATTCCGGAAATCTCGTCTATAAAGTAACTGAAGAATAGATTTTGTTTTGATTTTTATCTCTTGAAGCTGATTCTATAGTGGTTGGAATAAAAATAAAATGTTCTGATTTTTCCTCTCTGAAAATGATTTTGTTTTAAAACCATTAGTATATACTATATCTGTTATATAAGTATGTTATATATAAGTATATACTTAGGTGTTTTGAATGAAAGAAGCGGAAGTAAATTTGGTTGATGAGGGTTTTGAGGAAGTTGAAAAGAACGCTAATCCTGGGAAGGAGGCGCCGAAAGCGGGTGGAGATGCGCCCCGAACTGGTTCCAACAGACCTGATTTGAGGGTTGTACAGGCCGACAGGGACCGGGATGGAAATGTAGTGTATATGAATGTTGGTGGAATGTGGAAGAACATTTCCAAGGCAGGAAATGAATTCTATACCTTGAAAATAGGTAATCTGAAGCTTCTGGTGTTCCCGAATAAGAATAAATAAAGGTGTTTTTGATGGCTGAAAAAAGAAAATTATATAGGGATTTGGAGGACCTTCCCGGAGTAGGAGGAGCAACGGCTGAAAAGCTGAAAGCAGCAGGATTTGGTGAATTTTCAACGCTTGCAACCGCATCACCACAGGATTTGGCTGAAACAGCAGGAATAAGTACCGAAACTGCAAAGAAGATTGTCGAGGCTGCTGTAGATGCAGTTGAGATTGGTTATGAGACAGGAGACCAGGTTTTTGAGAGGAGAAAATGTATAGGAAAGATTACAACCAGTTCAAAGAGTCTTGATGATTTGCTTGCTGGTGGGGTTGAAACACAGGCAATTACCGAGGCATACGCGCGTTTTGCGAGCGGAAAAACTCAATTAGCATTCCAACTCGCTGTTAATGTTCAGAGACCGGTTGAGGAAGGGGGTCTTGAAGGAGGAGTAATTTTTATCGACAGCGAGCATACATTCAGGCCTGACAGGATTATCCAGCTCGCAGAGGCAAAGGGGATGGACCCGCAGGAAGTGCTCAAGAACATCCATATTGCAAGGGCAGAAAACAGCGATCACCAGATGATACTTGCTGAAAGAGCTGAGGATATAATCAAAGACCATAATATCAAACTGATAATAGTTGATTCGCTCACCTCCCAATTTAGGGCAGATTATCTGGGTAGAGGTGCACTTGGAGAGAGACAACAAAAACTGAACAAACATATCCACACTCTCCAGAGGCTTGCCGATACCCATAATCTTGCCATATATATCACGAATCAGGTTATGGATGATCCGGGACTGCTTTTTGGAGACCCTACAAAGCCAATTGGGGGTCATGTGCTTGCGCATGCTTCAACCTATCGCCTTTATCTCAGGAAAGGAAAGGATGAGAAGAGGATTGCAAGGCTTGTTGACAGTCCGAACCTCCCTGAAGGGGAATGTGTCTTCAAGGTGACTCCGAAAGGTCTCGGTGATTAATTCACGAAGAGTAAACTTTTTCTTTTTTATTTCAATATTCCTAGAATATGGAACAACTCATTAACGAGAAGAACAATTCCGAGGAAAACCAGGAACGTAACGAACATTTCCTTCAGATGTTTCTCTTCCATTCTTATGGTCCTTTCAGCGCCTAGGTGGGCCCCAATTATAGAACCCATCAGAACGAACGCGAGCAGGTCGGTATTGACGTTTCCGAGTGAATAGTGTGCAAGCGCTCCTGGAATTGCATATATGGACATTGTTGCGAGAGAAGTCGGGATTGCTCTTCTCAGTGGTATATGCCTTATTGCAAGAAGTAGGGGAACCAGAATAACTCCTCCACCTATCCCAAGGAATCCCGAGGCAAAACCGGCAATGCACCCGATAAATATTGAGGCTGTGGCTTTTCTGAACAACGAAGCAGGTTCGACTTTTTCCTCTTTCTTTTTCTCCTGGGATATCATATAGGCGAGTCCGAAGAACATGAATGAGGTAAGTATCATCAACTGGCTTGAAGTAAAGAATGTGGTGAAATACGCTCCGAAAACAGAGAATATTGAACCAAAAATACCAGCTGTTATGGCTGTCTTGTACTTTATCAGTTTCTTTTTATGAAAAACAAAAGCACCGGCAAGAGCCGTTGGGATTGTTATTGGCAATGCAGTGGCTATCGCTGCCTGGCCTGAGAGACCGAAAACAATCCTGAAAAACGGTATTGTTATTATGGCTCCGCCTATTCCGAACCTGCTTGCAACAATGCCTACAAAAAGGCCGAATATAATACACACTATTGGTATTAATAGGTCCACAATGGATATTGGGTTTCCTTGGCTTTAAAAAGTTAATGAATATATATCAATGAAGGTGAGGAAAGTATGCAGGAGTATGTTGACCAGATAACGATTTATTTAGGGGAATATTCATTCGTAACTGAAAACCAGTTTCTTTTTGCTGTAGTGCTGTTAGTAGCTTCATTCGTAATTGCTTCGATAGCTATGATTTTCATATCGCTAGTGATAGAGATAGTAGCCAAAAGAACGAAAAGCGAACTGGATGACGAACTTCTTCATAAAGCACGAACCCCTTTATTCAGATTAATTGTGCTGGCAGGTCTCCTTATTTCCACCCAGCTCCTCGACTTGGGGGGTGCTGTGCTTGATATGACCACCAAGATACTGCTCACTCTCATTTATTTTACGGTAATATTTTACGCACTCAAAGCCGCCGCTATCTTCTACACTCACGGGTTTGAAAAAATAACGGAAAGAACCGAGTCAACAATAGATGATGAAATACTGCCGATAGCTAGGAAAACGACCAGCGCTGTCATCTGGATTTTCGGCATAATACTGATACTTGGGGTATGGGGCGTTGATGTGACTCCGTTCATCGCAGGGCTTGGTATCGCCGGTTTGGCAATTTCTTTTGCAATACAGGACAGCCTTTCAAACATATTCGGAGGGATATCAATCCTACTGGACAAGGTGTACAAGGTTGGTGACAGAATAGCCCTTGATTCCGGAGAGGTTGGCAATGTGGCGGATGTCGGTCTGAGAAGCACAAGACTTAGAACATTTGATAATGAAATAATCATAGTCCCGAACTCAAAGATTGCGAATTCCAAGATAAAGAATTATGTTCAGCCTGATAGATCTCTCAGGGTTTCAGTTAAGTTTGGAGTAGAATACGGGACAAAACCTGAGAAAGTGAAGAAAGTTATTGAACCAGTACTTGCAAAGATGGAAGGAATAAACAAGAAACGTGCCCCTATTGTGGAATTTCTTGAAATGGGTGATTCCGCACTTAGTTGTGTTGCCAGATTCTGGGTTCCTGATTACACTGAGGCATGGGGTAAAAAACTTGAGGCAACAGATTTGATTTACAATGAGCTTAACAAGACAAAGATAGGAATTCCGTTCCCGACTACAACAGTTTACCTGAAAAAATAATTTTTTTCTTTTATTTTTATGCTAGGTCCATGTTCACTCTGTTCTGCAGAATGCTGCAGAAACCATTACATCAGCGTCACTGTTTTTGATGTTCTCAGAATTTCGGAAAAAACAAAGAAGAAGCCTGAGGAATTCGTAATACTCTACCCGTTGAGACTGATTAATTTCGATAATGATACCGTATTGGAATTTCATGACAACGGGTTTCCTGAGGAGCATATACTCTGTCTCAAATCCCATCCCTGCATATTTCTTGAAGGAAAGAAGTGCAGAATCCATGAATTTGCCCCTTCCGTATGCAGAACATATCCGGAAAAAACCGATGGGAAGTTCAACCTGGAACTCTGTCCTTTTCCTTCTGCATTTCTATTCAGAGTTTTAGGCACAAACATGCCTAGTAATTACAAGAAAGAACTACGAAGATACAAAACCATTGTAAAGGAATGGAATAAGAAAAAAGGAAAAAAGAGAGATTGTATAGATTTTCTAATCAGTCGTGCCCGTGACCCCATTGCCTGAAGAATCCTGCTATGAACCCAAGCATTGCACCTATGGCAACCAAGTCAGGAGATTCAACTTCAAAAATCGAACTGAATCCTGCTTTCACCGTATCTCCGAGCCAGGGAGTTAACTGAACTAAAAAACCGGCCACCGCCCCCATAAGCGCACCTATAATCGCAAATAGGAAGATGCCTATTATTCCAAATATTACCGCTACTAATCCAACACCTAATCCTGTGAAGAAGGTAGTGGTAACTGATTTTCCTTTCATAAAAACACCAAAGAATAATCGAATAGTAGTTTTAAATTATTATTCAATCAGACCGCACGTCAATCGTCATGGCCCGAAGGCTCGGAGATCACCTTTGTCATCACGTAATATAATTGCTCATTCGGACTTAATAAACATGCCGATTCTATACCTCTTTTATCCTTTTTCCTGCAATAGATAAACAATGATAACCTCTATTCGTCTGATAAACTGGCGCTCGCATAAGGATACCACCCTGGAATTCGGCAAAGGCACCAATCTTCTTGTCGGAATAATGGGTGCTGGAAAGAGTGCAGTACTTGACGGGATAAGTTTTGCCCTTTTCGGAACTTTTCCCGCGCTTGAGAGACGGAGGCTTAAGCTTGAGAATATAATCAGGCATAATGAGGATTCGGCAACCGTAATTCTGGATATGAAATGGAATGGAAATATTTACAGGGTGGAGAGAAAGATAAAGAAAGCCAAAACCAGGGCTTCGAGCTCCTCTGAAATATTCAGGGATGGTTCTCTCATAGATTCCGGGCCCACTGCAGTAACATCTTATGTTGAGCAGTTGTTGGGTGTTGATTATGACCTTTTTACAAGGGCCATCTACTCCGAGCAGAACAATATCGATTATTTCCTTACTCTCGATCCCAGAAGACGGAAGGAGGAGATAGACAGACTGCTTGGTCTTGACAGATTCGGAAATGCAAGGGCGAACATCATATCAGTAATAAACAGGATAGAATCGAACAGGAAGCTGTTGCAGGAAAAGTATGATTTGAAACTAGTTGTCGAGATAAGGGAGAAACTCGGGAAATATGAAAAGGATATCCTCGGACTTAAATCAAGGCTGGAAAAAGTGGTGGCGGAATACCAGGAAGAGTCCAAGAAAGTAAAAGAAAGTGAGATGGAATACTGGAGTCTCAGGAAAAAGAAAGAAAAATACGAAAACCTTATCAGGGAGCTAACACGGACAAAGGGAATGATAGAAAGTATAACTGGTGATATAGACCCTAATGTCACTGGGGAACTTTACAATAAAACAAAGGACGAAATGGAGCAGCTTGGCAGGAAGCTGGCTGAGCTGGAGAAGAAGAGTCAGGCACTTGAAACAGAAAAATCCAGACTGTCAAAGGGGATGGGTTCGCTTGATGCGCAGCTGAAAGATGAAGAGGACAAAAAACAGAGAATAGAGAAACTGGGTAATGCGCTGAAGACCCTGCTGGCGAAGAAAACAGCGGATGAGTACCAGAAAGAACTGAAATTACTTGAAGAAGAATCCCTGAAACTTAATTCAGAAAGAAAAGCACTCGAAAGTGAAATGACAGAGGTAAAAGAGTTTCTCGGAAAAATAAAGCCGGGAATGGCGAATTGCCCTCTTTGTGGAACACGCCTTGATGAAAAAGGGATAGGGCATGTAAAAAATGAGAAGAATGCACTGATAGAAAAAAACAGGGGGCGGATAAAGAATATAGATTCCAAATTACCCGAGACAAAAGATAAGATAGATTCCCTGAAAACAAGGCTGAAAAAAATAGAGTTTGCCATTGAAAAGAGAGATGGTTATGAAAAAGAACTAAAGGCTCCGGGAGAACTTGAAAATGAAAAGAAGAAGATCGGGGCCGAAATCTCAGGAATAGAAAAAGAGACATCCATTAATGGAAAGGAACTGGTGGAAAAAAGAGGTAGCTCCGAAAAAATGGCAATTATGGTTGAAAAATACGGCAGGACCATGGAGAAGAAAAGGAGCCTGGCACTGCTTCTGGAAAAAGAAAAAGGGTTTGAAGAAGAAAAAGGAAAAATAAAGTATGACGAAAAAGATTACGAGAAAGTAAGAGAAACGCTTGAGAGAGTAAAGCTGAAAAAGCAAAAAAAAGAATCAGAAAAGGATGCAACCGAAAAACAACTCAGGATGACGCAGGAAATGGCGGATGAACTGGAAAAAAGGATGAAAGAAATCAAGGAAAATGAAGAAACGGTGACAAGACTCTCAAAACTTTCGGAGGAACTGAAAATTTACAGGAATGCGCTGCTTGACACCCAGGTTACACTCAGAAAAAATCTGATAGAGGCCATAAATGCCGCTATGAACGAAATATGGGAGATATTCTACCCTTACCGGAACTACAGCGCGGTCAGGCTTGAGGTTACAGAAAAGGATTACATATTCCAGGTACATGAGAGAGGGGAATGGAAATCTCTTGAAACTGTCGCAAGCGGGGGGGAAAGGGCATGTGCTGCGCTTACATTAAGAGTTGCGCTTGCCACCGTGCTAACACCTAATCTCAGTTGGCTGATACTTGACGAGCCGACACACAATCTTGACAGGGAAACCATAACGCTCCTGTCTGAGACACTGCAGTTAAAGGTTCCGCAGGTGGTAAGACAGACTTTTGTCATAACACATGAAGAAGGGCTTATAGGTGCAGACTTTGCAACCAGCTACAGATTGAAGAGGACAAAAGAAGCAGATGGACCTACGGAAATAGAAAACATCTAGCCAAGAATATCCTTCTCTAATTTTGTTGCAATTTCCATTTCATCAGAAGGCTCTTTCCTGAAATTTTCACAATACCATTCCCTGCAGCTCTGCTCATTTTCAGAGGAATAGTAGGTAACTGCACAATCCACATCCTCCTTTTCCAGTACGCCAACTGAGGAAAGATACTTTATTATATCCCTGAATTCGCTGACCAGGAATGGCTTCTTCCTTGAAACTCTCATGTTTCTGAGGTCCGTAAATGTAAGGCCGCTATCAGAAACAAGAACATTCCTGAGAGTAAAGCCGCCGAGCACGATGTTTTTTGAGTGAAGCTTGGATAGGTTTTCAACTATCAGGTCAAGCAGTCTTTTCCTGTGGGGGGCTTCCAGATTTTCAAGTTCCATGTAACTTATTCCGCCGAATGCTATTTCCCTGTCGAACGACCAGGCAGCATCCTCAACTGCGGATATCACATAATAGTTTCCAAAAAGTGTTTGTAAGTAGCCGACTATCCTTTCAAGAGAAGCCTTTATCTTTCCGGAAGCGTTGTAAAGTGCCTGCGCTATCGTACCAAGAGTCTTCCTGAGGATGTACGTTTTTCCGTTCAGAACTACCGAAAGCCGGTCACAGCCGTCCTTTCTGTGAATCCTGTGGAGATTTCTAAGGTCCTCCTCTTTCTTGTAAACCAGCTTCTTTATTTTTATGCTAGGACCCCTGCTCTCCTTCCATGAATACTCCACGACCACATTGCCGTTTGCCTCGTATTTACTTGAGGATACGGGCACCTCTTTGGAGAACAAAGGGAGAGTTACATCCTCGGACTTTGCCTCGTTTATCTCTTCCCGCCTCTCGCCCTCTGGAGGAAGATGATTATCTTTATAACCGCATTTTTTCATTTTTATTACCATAACTCCCGATTGTGTAATGTCATATAATATGGCGGATAGCATTTAAAAATATGTGTATCGTCACAGAATTTAGCACTTTGGGCTGATTATTCTGTTTCAATACGTGGTGCAAGATAGTACACGATCTTTGCGCCCTCAATATTGTATTCCATCCTCATGGGTTTGTCTGTTTCGAGATTAAGCAGTATGTCAGAACTGGCATTTGTGGCCTTTATCATATCCTCAAGATACTGGAGCGGGAACGTTGCCCTTGCGCCCTTATCCGTTTTTATTTCTGTGACTTCGCTTCCTCCAAGTTCGAACTCCTCCCTCACGTCGCCGCTGTCCCCGCGAACCTCGATAATGAACTGCTTGGGGTCAAGCACAAGCCGCACGTGGGAACTCACGAGCTTGGCATCTTTTAATGCTTCTTTCAATGCATCCGCCCTTATTTTCACGTGGGTTTTGAATTCTATTTTTGGTTCCTTCTGAAGTCTCTCGCCGGTCTCTATGAGTGGGACCTTGAATGTCTTTCTTCTCTTGTCGGCATAGAACTTCAGGATTAATCTGCCTTCTTCCATACCCATTTCTGCCTTTTCTCCTTTCTTGCCTCGTGACAGAACGCTCGCAAGCTGGCTTATATTTATCCCTATCCTCATGTCTTCAGGTATGCTATATTCCTCAAAAGCCGCTTTGGGCATCGTAAAAGAAACCATGGAAATCTGGGACGGGTC
>DAOVFD010000077.1 GCA_030668565.1 Microcaldota archaeon | reverse complement strand
GGGCAGAACTTCCTGAAAGACAGGAATATTCTCAGAAAAGAAGTGAAACTGGCAGGGGTAAAGGGAAAACGAATAATAGAAATAGGCGCAGGGGATGGAAGGTTTACAGAGGAGATAATCAAATGTGGGCCAGTAGTTGTTTATGCTTTTGAAAAAGACAGGGGGTTGGCTGCATCGCTTGGTAAACGCTTTGAAAACGAGAAACGGATTGTTATCGTAGTGGGGGATTTTCTTGAAGCCGAACTGCCAGAGTTCGATGTTGTCCTGGGCAATATCCCGTATTACATATCATCAAAGATAATATTCAGGCTCGCGGAATTCGAATTTGAAAGGGCCGTGCTGATTGTCCAGAAAGAGTTTGCGGAAAGGATGGTTGCAAAGCCGAATGACAAGAATTACGGGCGGTTGAGTGTCACTTCGCAACTGGCTTTTGATGTTTCACTGGTGCAGAAGGTTCCGAAGCATCTTTTTTCACCGCCTCCAAAAGTCGATTCCGCAATGATTGTCCTGAAACCTGCAGGAAAGGAACTTACCGTAAAGGAAGAAAATGTGATACGGGCTCTCTTCCAGCACAAAAACAAAACGGTAAGAAACGCACTTCTCCATTCAAAGAAATTCGGAAAGAAATTGAAACTCGGGAAATTTGAAAAAAGAAAAGTAAGGACATTGACGAAGGAAGAATGTCTGGAAATTGCAAAACTACTCTGAAAATTCTATTGCCTCGTAAACAAAGAACTTTGTTTTTGGGTCCTTCCAGCCGTCTGGGGGCAGACCCGCTTTCATGCTGAGATGTTTAAGGAATTCCTCTTTTTCCTGGAGCTGTTCCCAAACTACTGGAAGAAAAGTGGCTCTTGCAATTCCCTGCCGGATTATGAGGCCGTGTTTGTCTGGTATCAGTTTTTCCAGTAGTTCTTCAGGGCTGTTGACGGGCAATTCCATTGGTTCCGTGAGCACAGATATGCTTATCCTGACCTTTTGCAGTTCAATTGAAGTAAGGGGATAAAATCTCGGGTCGCCCACGGCAGAAGCGACAGCATTTTCAATAACATCCATGAAAAGGGGACGCTTGGCTTCAAGACTGCCTATGCAGCCCCGCAGTTCTTTTCCTTTATGGAGAGAAACGAAACATGCGCCGTTTTCAACAAGGTTTTTCGAAGGTACTTCGGAAGGGTCAAGCTGCAGTTTGTTTCCTGTTGAAAGGTAATGTTGGATTGACTTTCTCGCAAGTTCAAGCAGGAATTTTTTTTCTTCTTCTGTCAGTTTCATTGAATCATCCGTAAAATGCATAGCAGCCGTAACCCACGACACTGTCTTTCGGGCCTGCAGTATCGCCTGAATTTCTATAATCCAGAAGCTTTCCTTTCCATCCCTTTGATTTTGCGATGTGCATTAAAGCCAGAATGCCGGTTTTGCCGCATGCTTCAACGTATTCCATCTTTTTGAAATCGAAATTTGGTATCGCCTCGTTTGCAACCGCATCTATCTTTTTGGCATTTTCGTAAGGATGGTAGTGGCTCAGGTCAGAGCTTGCAATGAAAAGAGTGTCCTCATCAATCATAGACTCAAGTGCGTTTGCAAGAACCGCCGGGTTGACTTGTCCTGTAAGAAGAGGATAGACTGTGAAGTCCTTCAATACTTTCTGGAGAAAAGGAAGCTGGACTTCAAGACAATGTTCCGGAGCGTGAATCTGCGGATAGACATTTGCGAGTGTTTTGTCTGGCAGGGAAATGCTTTCGGATTTGACAATTCCAAGAGGAGTGCGCCATTCGCTGTAACCCCCTTCCGCAGCTCCTATGAACATTCCTGCATGTGAGGGGCCGACAATGATAATTTTGCTTGGCTGGGGTTTTTGTTTCATAAGAAGTTTGTAGCCATAAGCAGCAACAGGGCCTGAATAGACATAACCTGCATGCGGTGCAACCAGCCCGCGCAGTTTTCCTTCGATTTCAATTTCTTCGGCTTCTTTCAGGAATTTTTCTATCATTTCGCTTAATTCCTCTCTGTCATCCGGATAAAAAGTACCCGCAACTGCCGGCTCACGGGTCTGCTCTGTTAATTTCATGAGTAGGATGGCCAGCGAAAATATTTAAAATTAAAGATAGAAGGATAAGCGGTGATAAAATGGCAAAATTGCAAAAAGCAATTTTGGCTGTTCAAAACCGGAGGTTTGAAACATGGTTAAGACCATAAAGGAGTTTAAGGATGAAGTGAAAATGATACGGAGGGAGATGTACCGGAAAGGAGGGCATGCAGACACGAAGCTGGTTGCAAGCTGGCTTGACAGGCTGCTTATTTCCCTCGAAGGAGTATCCCCGAAACTGGACCTTATGATGCTTGACATCGAGGAACTGAAAAAAGCAACAAGTACAGGTCCGTCAAAGAAGAAGACCAAGAAAAAGAAGAGAATAAAGAAAAAAACAAAAAAGAAAACGAGAAAAAGGTAAAATAATACATGGCAGAGTACTGGTCCTCCCGCTTAATGTTTATTCTGGTATCCGCAGGTTCAGCAGTTGGAATAGGCAACATCTGGAGGTTTCCGTACATTGCGGGCGAGAATGGGGGTGGTACGTTCCTTCTCGTCTATCTGTTCTTTGTTTTTCTGCTTGCAATCCCGGGAATATCCCTTGAAATACTTGCAGGTGCAAGCACAGGAAAGCCGCTTTTTGCAGGATTCAGGGAACTGGTCGGAAAGTATTGGCCAGCGGGATTTCTGCCTTTTCTGATAAACTGGATAATACTCTCATATTACATCGTGATAACGGGATGGGTACTGTTTTATTTCTTTTTTTCACTTCCGGGAACAGCACCGACATTCACTGAAGCCTCCGAAAGCTGGTTCCTTCCTGTTTTCGGGATAATCACGCTATTGATTGCAGGGGCGATATCAGCAGCAGGAATAAGAAAGGGTATAGAAAAACTGAACCTCTATCTTTTCCCGTTTTTCGTGGGTGCACTTCTGTTTCTTTTCCTTAATTCACTGACCCTTGAAGGCGTTGGTGAAGCGGTAGGATTCCTCACGACAGTCAATCTTGACAATATCACACCTGACCTCATAATGGCCGCGCTTACGCAGGCGATATTTTCCCTTTCAGTAGGCCTTGGTATAATGTTCACTTACGGGGGATATCTGAGCGAGAGGGAAAAGGAAAAAATGCTTGGTTCGGTGGGGATTATCGCATTTACCGATACGACCATAGCGATAATAAGCGCAATAATAATTTTCTCGATAACGTTCACCTTCGCACTGTCACCCGCTGCAGGTCCGGGCCTTGCATTCGACTCATTGCCGATTGCATTTTCCAAGATGCCCCTTGGAAATATCCTGATGCCACTTTTCTTCATCATGCTGTTCTGCGCAGCGATGACATCCATAGTTTCATCGATGGAAGTAATGGTAAACGGCATCAGAAGACTGGACGGGCGGAGAAGGTTCGGCGATGTTGTAATAACCATTCTCCTGCTGCTGATTCTTTTCGTTCCTGCAGCTCTCAGCTACAGTCCTCTCAAGCTTGAAATAGGCGGGATGAGAGTGCTGGATTTCCTTGACGGTGTTGTTGTTGAAAGGGTGGCGCCGATAACAACAATAGGAATGCTTGTTGTGCTGATATGGGGATGGAAGGGATCGAGAAGGGTGATGGAAAGCGTATTTTCAAAGGATCTGGGCGGATTTTTCTATCTCCTGCTCAAATATGCACTGCCTTTGCTGCTTATTGTTGAACTCTTTTAGAAGTCAGTCAATCTGCTCTGTCTCAGAATCCTGCTCATCCTCAGATAACGGAGGAATGAAACATTTAGCGCCTCTGGAAGATGGGAAAACGCTTCAGTTAATGTGCTGAAAATCCTTGGTGGCCTCTCAAGAGCTGCCCTGACCCCCTCGCGGACCTGGAAAACGCCCAGGGGAACCATATATCCTTCTCCGATTTCCCTGAATACGACAACCCTTGCCTGTCTTCTCACTTTTTCCAAGTATTCAACTATTGAAAACCTGCTTGCATAATATCCTCCAACCTGTGAATCAGCATATTTCGTCCTTCCATGAAATGGCTCGTATTCCTCTGTGGTAACCGTATGTTTCGAGCCCATCGCCCACACGCTTTTTGGAGACCATGACTCGAAATTCTCGAATTCCCAGTTTCCTGGCATCATCAGGATCGTATAGTTGTTGTCATAATCCTGGTGGTTGAAAACAAGATAACCGTTTATCTGCTTGCCGAAGCTCCTTATTCTTTCCATTCTCTGTTTTCCTATTATATCATCGAGTGCTGTTATCGACCATCTTGTCGGGACCATCTTCCTGTTTTCTTCCCTGCCAAGTGCTCCTGTTGAGAATATGTTTGTGATGTAATAATTATCGAAATTGTTGTGCATCAGCTCTGCTACCGCCTCTGTTGCCAGAAGATTTTCATCCATTACAGTATCCACTTTTTTCGGAATCTTCGGATTTTCCGCCTGCCTGAATGAAAATAATGGTGCAGAAGGACCCATCGGCTGGATAAGAGACGAGAATTGAATTGCCATCGTGGGTTTTCTTGTGAATTTCATTTCAACGTCTGTCGGTCTTATGCTGAGCGCAACTTCCTGCATCTCCCTTTTCATCCTTTTGCTTTCTGTTGCAAATTTCTTTCCGCGCACCATTACCGAACGGGTTTCGATTATTTCGCTGTAGGGTTTTCCATAAAGATTGCGCACGCTCACCGGTCTTCCCTCCACGGTTGCAAGCGGTCCGAACGAAACATAAGGATAACCGTAGCTGCCTACGAAGACCTCCTGGGACGGACCGAATATGTGCTCGCTTACCTTTTTCCTGAAGCCAACCTGCGCATTGATTCTTTTGAGTATCGGGCAGAATGACTGTCCGCATAGTTTTTTCGTACCCTTGCA
>DAOVFD010000081.1 GCA_030668565.1 Microcaldota archaeon | reverse complement strand
AATATTTGGCCTGTTCTTCTTCCGTAAATAGGACTTTTTGTTCCCATCACATTGCTTTCCATTACCGACATTGCAGATCCGGATAGCATCAGGAAAACATTTTCTTTGTGGAGTATTTCATCCCATATCACCTGAAATTCTGATAAAACTCCCTTATCCTGTTCAACCCAATATGTAAATTCGTCTATTACTATTACCGTCTTCTGTTTTTTATCCAGTTTTTCAACTAATTCCCTGAAAACTGATTCTATATTTCTTCTATCTTTGATATATATCTTAAGTTCCTCGCCGATTCTTTCTGCAAGTCTTTCAATTTCCAAAGATAATTTCTGTTTTTTGGCAAGGAAATAAAAGTGCTTTTTGTTGCGACTGAAATATTTGATCAGCGATGTTTTACCTATTCTTCTGCGTCCGAATATTATGAAAAATTCCGCCTTTTTTGACTTATAAACATTTTCCAAATGCCCTAATTCCTCCTCTCTGTCAACAAACATAGTATCACATTACTAGTATTACGTTACTATTTTATAAAGATTTGCTTTCCTCCGTCTTTTCACCAATTGCTTTATTTGATAATTTCTTAAAGTCGGGCTATTGGTAAATCTTAGCTATTTCGCTAACCATATGTCGAAAATTGGTCTAGTGTCTTGCAAGTTCTCCGACCATCTGAACGACGCTTTGTTCAGAGGTCCACAGAACGAAGTTCTGTCGGACGTAAAACTACAGGACCCAAAACACGGGACGAAAAAATAGAAATGGACCCGTCGTGGCTTTGTGCCACTTCCTGTCCATTTCTCCTGAGGCAAAACTCAGGGCTGGAAACTGTAAACTTATGAGAAATGGACCCGCCCGGACTCGAACCGGGGACCTCCACTGCACTCAAAACATCTCAGGAAGATGAAACTTTAACCTTAGTTTCCCTGAGGAAAGTTTCTGTGAGAGTGGCGTCATAACCATTGTCCGCTATGAAGCTCTAGACCACGGGTCCAATAGCCCTGAGCGGATTTGAACCGCTGTCGCAGGATTACTCCACGGCCCTGAGGCAATCCTCAGGGTTTTGGGTGAGCGTAAGCCTTTGCCGCCAGAACGGCATAAATCAAAGGCTTCGTTCCAAAGTCCTGTATCCTTGACCATTGTCCTTGGAACTTTTTATAATCATGGACATGACTACTGTTAAAAAGTTCCACCAAAAACCGGAAAAACAAAGTGTGTTTCTCCTCAGGGCTTTTGGGTAAACCCTAGCCTTTTGCCCTAAGACCAAGCAAAAGTCAAAAGGCTTGGGTACTAGACGACAGGGCTGTAATGGGATAAATAAATACGGCACAAATTTAAAAACCTCACACGAAACATAATTCTATGGCAGGAAGTAAAGAAAAAGAACCTGAAAAGGCAGGGGGATTTGACAGAAAGACCATGAAAAAGATATTCTACGGCAGCAACATATTGCTTATAGGCCTAGCATTCTTTATACTGCTAATCATGTTTTTCGTTTCCTGGGATTTCATAAGCAAGACTGAAAATCTTGTCAAAAAAAGCGCAGCCGATGCCTGTACCACTCTCACAGCCGTTGAGGCCACGCTCATTGACACTCAGGAAGAGGTCTTGCTTTTGGAAGGAACGATTGATGGAATGAATGAATCATTTTCTTCTCTTTCCGAGGGTCTGGGAGAAGCCGGGACTGCCATGAGAAGCCTGGATGATGCTTTGGGGGCTCTTGAAACTTTAGGTGTTTATCTTGGGGACGAGATAGGAAATACCGCTGACAGCCTTGAGGACGCTTCTGTATCTCTCAGCAATACAACTGCAGGCTTGAGCGAACACAAGGAAAAGATTTCAGATATCAGTAATGATTTGGAGGATATAAGAATGGGGGTATCATCTCAAAAACAAACTGTATGCAACCAGACAAGCATAACCGAGATTTTCGATTCGATGAGGCTTACAGTGATTATACTTTTCCTGCTTGCTGCTGCACTTATATTCATACCTTTCATTAATTCAGCGGCGGGTATGATATGAGGAGGTAATGTCATGTATATGAAAATACACGAAACAAAGGAAGGAAAGATAGTCGCTGCGTGTGATAAGGAACTTGTGGGCAGAATTCTGGAGGATGGAAAAATTTATCTCGACCTTGACACTTGCAGAAGTTTTTATGTAGGTAAGCTTTCAACCAGGGAAGAGCTGAAAAAGGCACTTGAAAACTTTGTTTCAGCCAATTTGGTGGGAAAAAATACAGTTGCTGTGGCATTGGAGGGTGGTTTTGCACAGGAAAGCGATGTTATCTATATAAATACAACGCCACATGTACAACTATACAAAATATAAATAGAGGTGGGGCTGTGAAACACGTAACAATTGTAGCAGATGATAAGGTAGGTCTTCTTGCAGATATCTCGTATATATTGGGAAAGGCAAAAATAAACATAGAATCCATAAACGCGGATATCGTTGGAGGAAAGGCTATCCTAAGTCTTGCTCTTTCCGATGAGCAGAGGGGAAAGAGTGTTCTTGAGGCTTCGGGATTTAAGGTTGGCGAGTTCAACAGTGTCGTGCTGAAATTGAAAGACAGACCCGGAGAACTAAGCAAGATAACAACAGTACTTTCTAAGGAAGGTGTAAATATAGAAAATGTTCATATGCTGTCGAAAGATGTAAACGGCACGGTGGTATCGATAGTGGTGGACAAGCCAAAGAGGGCGGCTGGCCTCCTTAAGGATTATATGTTGGTCAGCGAAGAGATTTATTGAATAGGGTAAAGGTGGAATTATGAAAGCGGTAACAATAGTGGCGGATGATAAGGTTGGTCTTCTTGCAGACATATCCTACATTCTTGGAAAGGCAAAGATAAATATCGATTCCATTAGTGTGGATGTTGTCGGTGGAAAGGCAATCATAAGCCTTGTTCTTTCCGATGAGCAGAGGGGAAAGAGCGTTCTTGAGGCTTCCGGTTACAGGGTTGACGAGCTTAACAGTATAATTCTGAGGCTGAAAGACCAGCCGGGTGAACTCAGCAGGATTACTAATTCCCTTTCAAAGGAGGGAATAAACATAGAGAATGTTCATATGCTGTCAAGGGAAGGGAACCAGACAGTGATATCTCTTGTTGTGGATAAACCGAAAAAGGCGGCGGGCCTTCTCAAGGAGTATCTTCTTACAAAAGTAGGGTCTTAGATTTCCACTTTGATGCTTTTTTCCTTTTTGTTTGTTTTTGCTTCGTATTCTGAAAGTTTTTCTTCTATTTTATCCAGACCGCTGTTCCTTGCAATCTCAAGAATTTCTTCTATCTTCTGATAATTGGCGTAAATAAAATCTCCTTTTTCCTTAAGCTCCTTTTCTTCGATTTTTAATTTTTCAAGATATTCTTCCTGTTTCTTTAGTCTTCTTTCAAGTTTTTCAATATCTGATTTCTTTTCAGCTTCAGGCTGTTTGAAATAAAATTCGTCTTCTGCTTCACTCAGCGTTTTGAATTCCTTTGCTTCAAGCTCTTTATATTTTGAAAATTTCACAAGTCCGAAATCAACGGGCTTTTCATCTTCATAGAATACATAAGGTTTGAATTCCTTTTTCATTTCCTCAATTGTTTTTTTGATTTCTTCTATCTGCTCTTTTGAAAGTTCAATCCCCGGAGTTTTTTCATCCATGCCGGTTCGTTCAAGCAGTTCTTCCACATATAATCTTCCCAGAGGCAGTTTAAGCAAAGAAACAATGATATAATTCCCTGAAATAACATCCTCGATTTTTTCAGCAGGGACTTTTGGAGGCTCGTATTTCCTGTTTGTTTTGATTACCCTGTCAGACCACGTTTCATATCTTAATGCGGACATGGTTTTTCCGTTTTTTATAAGAACCAGATTTCCTTTTGCAAACATTTCAAAATAAAGTTTCAGTTCACCGAAGTCAAACATCAGAATACGGTCTTGGTTTATTTGTTCTATTCCTTTGAGTATTTTTCCTTTCAGTTCTTTTCTTGCTTTTTCAACAAATGCATCCGCATCTTCCGCTTCCTCGATGTATTTCGTAATGTAAAGTCTTATTCCGGGTCTGCATGTAAGGTCTATACTGCCTACCTTCATTTTGTATCCGCTTTTTATCCTGGCTATCTTTGAAAATCTTTTTCCAATTAGCGGCTGAAGTTCTTTTACAAGATAACCGTATTCAAGTGCAAGCATCGAACGCATGCTTTTAGCTTAAGTGTGAAATGTTTAAAATGGCTTTATTCCCTGCCTCCATGTTGTTTAAGCAATTCAACGACATCTTCCTCACGGAATATATCAGCCCACGTCAGAGCAGTCCACCCATCGTCATTCCTCTCATTTACATTTGCTCCTCTCATTAATAGAAGCTCCACGACATCTATATGGCCTTCCCAAGCAGCTACCATCAGGGCGGTGTTACCAGCAGAATCTTTTGCATTTACATCAGCTCCTGCATCGATAAGAACTTCAACAATATCCTTTTCTCCACTATGACATGCCCAGTTGAGCGCACCGTATCCTCCATAAGCATTTACATCCGCTCCCTCATCGATAAGAAACTCGACGACATATATATGGCCACACGCAGCAGCAACCCCAAGAGCGAAGTTTTTCACTTC
>DAOVFD010000039.1 GCA_030668565.1 Microcaldota archaeon | reverse complement strand
CTTCTTCTAAATTTTCCAGTTCGTCTAAGGTTTGCTGCGTTCTTTTTGTCATTTTGTGACCAAGACCTGTCATTGGGTCTGTGGGTCCTGCAAGCCGACCTCTCTGCAGACTTCCTTCCCAGATATTGGCCTTTTTTATGGCGTTTCTGAGTTTTTCATCCATCGGTTTGGATGAAAATGGACTTAACGCTTTACGTGCTTCATCTGCTTGTTTTTTGGTACAGTCCCAAGGTTTTCTATCTTCCTTTTTCGGTTTTCCATCCTTCCCATTTCCGTTTTTTCCTTTCTCTCTCATACTCATAAATATCACTTTTTGTATATTTAATTATGCATAAAAGGATTTATAAATGTTGCCAAAAGTGTAAAAACATAAGTTTATACAGTGAATGCCTGCTTAGCATAAAGGTTAACAAAACAGTTAACCTTTTAAAAAGAACTGCTCTAATATCTGTATGTTGCTTGAAGATATGTACCTTAAGACATCGGAAGCATTCGGCAGGAAAATCTTCAGCGTAAGTCAGTTCTCGAAGTTGCACGGCATATCATCTCAGAGTGCAAAAGTCCTGCTCCACAGGCTGAAAAACAACCATCAGGCTTTTACTGTCGGCTGGGGGAAATACGTCCTGCTTTCGCCAAAACACTGGATAATGCTCCAGCAGCTGAAGAAAAAGCCAACTTTGTATCGCCTGACCATAACAATATACGAAAAATGGCCTGCCCTTTCACTCTTGCTTCTCTATGGCTCGCGCGTGAGGGGAGATGCCGACAGGTACAGTGATTATGATGTGCTGCTTATTCTTGATAAACCGTTGGACAACCCAGCCAAGGCAAAGATGGAAATCGAGAAGAAATTGAAAATAAAATTACATCTGACAGTTTACTCTAGGAAAGCATTCAGGATTTTTGCCATCACTGAGCCGTTCCTTAAATTCTGGTTCAATGAAGGTATCCTTTTCGATGAGGCGAGCATTGCCATGCAGATGACAAAACCAACCGCAAAGCTTGGTTATCTGGAAGAATTACAGGAAGCAAAACTATACCTTGATTTTCTTGCGAAAGAACACCATCCGACTAAAAGGGCAAAGTATGCCTTTACAGCACTCAGGATTCTTCTCCTCCTTGAACATGCATTTGGGCTTGACTACAAATATGAGAACATAAGGGCGGAATTGAAAGCCCAACTTGGTGATTTAGTGAAAAAGGTAAGGGCAAATGAAGCTGTTCCGAAAGCAGATGCAGCCAGGGCCGGCTATATTGCAGCAGAAGCCTTTCAAAGGGTTAACAGTAAATTAGCGATGCTCGGAGAAAACGAATCTGATCTATACTGGAAAAAGAGCAGGGGTGAAATATTTGAGCCGTAAAAGCGAACTTGACAACATAGCTGCATTTTTGGGTAATGCTGCGGCACACGCGGCTCTGTTGCCTGAAGATTCATTCGCACAAAAAGAAGTCAGTATGTACTCTTCGGATGCGAGTGGTATCTTCCTTTCCAAGCATTGGAATGAAAAGGAGCTAAGTTATCTGAGAAACAAGGCATTTGCAAGGGCAAAGTCAGAGATAAAAAGACGCATAGTAAGATATGGTTTTGAAGAGAAACACCTTGAAAAATTTGTCAAGGTGGCAGAAGAGTATATTGTTGCTTTCATTACACAGGCAAAATAAGGTAAAAAAGAAAAGAAACTAACCCATCATTCCGGGCATTCCGCCCATTCCTTCAGGGCCTCCGGGGGGTGGTGTTTTTCCTCTTGAGCTTATGATGTCATCAATCCTGAGAACAAGTCTTGCAGTCTCTGTAGCAGAGCTGATTGCCTGCTTCTTGACCTTTGAAGGCTCAAGTACTCCTTCTTTCTCAACGTCGTCCACCCTGCCTTTCAGGACATCAACACCGAAGTTTGTTCCTTCCTTGCTTCCCTTGTGCTTGTTCCTCAGGGTAACTAACGTATCAATAGCATCCATACCTGCATTCTCTGCAAGTGCCTTGGGAATTGATTCAAGAGCCTCTGCAAATGCCTGTATTGCAAGCTGTTCACGTCCGCCTATCTTTACTGCATAATCCTGTACAGCAGAGCTTATGGCCATCTCAGCGCTTCCTCCTCCAACGACGTATTTACCGTCTTCAATGGTGGAACCGACTGCTCCGAGAGCATCCACGATAGCTCTTTCAACCTCGCTTACAACGTGCTCTGTTCCTCCTCTTACGAATATGGTAACGCTCTTCGGGTCCTTACATTCCCTGACAAATACCATTGCTTCCCCGCCAACCTTCTTTTCTTCCACAATTCCTGCATTTCCAAGGTCTTCAGAGGACAGGTCATCAAGGCTGGATGCAACGTTTGCTTTGGTCGCCCTTGCCAGTTTCTCCATGTCACTCTTTTTGACTCTCCTGACAGCCATTATTCCTGCTTTAGACAGATAGTGCTGTGCAAGGTCGTCTATTCCCTTCTGGCAGAATATTACATTGGCACCTGATTTCTTGATTTTCTCAACCATGTCCTTGAGCATTTTCTCCTCCTGCTTGAGGAAGGATTCCATCTGTTCAGGAGAGGTTATCTCAATTTTAGCGTCTGTTTCAGTCTTCTCAACCTCAAGTGCAGAGTCTATAAGTGCAATCTTCGCAGCTTTGGCACTTTTTGACATTCCTGCATGGACTATCTCCTTGTCAACGACGATTCCGTTGATAAGCTCAGTGTCCATTACCTCTCCACCCGCTTTCTTCTCTATCTTTATGAAGTCTGAATCCACTACGTATTTATCATTCTTCTTCTCAGCCACCTGCTTGAGAGCGGTTACCACGATATCCGATATTTTCTTTTTTTCATCCTCGCTTCCGATTCCCTTCGAGCCCATCGAAATCAATGCTATCTTAGTTAGGGTTTCCGTATCCTCGGGTGTAACCTCCCTGCTTATCTCCTCAAGCTTCTTATCTGCCTCATTCTCAGCAAGCTCGAATCCCTTGATAATCGTAGTGGGATGAATTCCCTGTTCAAGAAGAATACCTGCATTTCTCAGAAGATTTCCTCCAAGAACTACTGAGGTGGTTGTTCCGTCTCCCACTTCCTTGTCCTGTGTTTTTGCAATCTCGACCATAAGCTTTGCAGCCGGATGGTCTACATTCATCTCCTCGAGAATAGTCGCACCGTCGTTGGTTATGACTATGTCTCCAAGATCGCTTACAAGCATTTTATCCATTCCCTTTGGACCAAGAGTAGTCTTCACTATGTTTGCTACAGCATAACCTATTGCTATGTTTATTCTCATAGCGTCCCTACCCAAAATCCTCTGTGCTCCCTCGGGGAGCGCATCTCCTGATACCTGTTTCGTCATATTTCCACCCTATAGAGAGTTAATACTCGGATATTTTCAATTACCAGAGAAATTACTCTAGAATTTGTAGCGTTAATTAAGAAAAATAGTATTTTTAAACCTTGCTTATTCCACGAGAAATATATTTATAAACAAAACTAGGGAGGTTAATTTCGAGCTGTTAGAGATAAGAATGCAGGAGGAAGGATTCGAACCTTCGAAGGCACTAAGCCACAGGATTTCTTTGAACGACGCTTCGTTCAAAACTCGCCAACCACAACAGTTGACGATCTTAAGTCCTGCGCATTCGACCAGACTCTGCAACCCCTGCAAAACATACAGGTGAATTAAAACGCCGAAAACTGAAACTGCGAACCGTTCCAGAAACGTCGTTTTGTAAACAAAACGCCGAGGGCAGGATTGTCAGCTTGCTGGCACGTTAGAGAACGAAATTCTCTACGCCCAATGAAACCGAAAGGGTTTCATCAGGGACATGAAAACGCCAGTTTTCAAGCGTTTGAACCTACAATCCCAAAGGGATCGGTTTTCTCTTTATCCGGTTCGAGACCGACGCACTACCGGATTTCACGCTTTCGCTTTATGCGACCTCGGCAAGCGAACGCAAGCGGAGGACTGATGACCGAAATGTCGGTCAGCTTGGCCTCGGCATTTAAGGGTTTATACAAAAGACCAACAAATGTTTTTAAACATCATCTCCAAAATAAAAAGGATGAGAGACCAGGATACCCTTAGTAATAACCTCGCCAGAGACCTTGCCAGCGAAGACTGGCTGACTTTGGCCAACCTTATGCTATCCCTAGACAGCGGAATAAATGGAAGAAGGGATACCAGGAAGCTTAAGAAAAAAATAGGGGTTATCAGAAACGTGCTTTATGCGTATCTCACTGATGAGGATAAAAAGGACAGATTAGACCTTTCTTTTCTTGTAGGAAGCATCAAAACCACAGAAAACCTGGAAAAGGATTTCGATGCGCATGGGGTGTATGAAAGGGAGTTCATCATTTTCCTCAGGATGTTCATTTATAAACTTGAAAAACAGAAAGTTTTTGCAGAAAAACCTATGGAAAAAAGGATTGAAATAGGAAAATACAAGGGTGCGATAGACAATGTCGGTGATTTATGAGAATCCCCTCAGGATAGAGCTTTCTGATAATGAACTAGTTGTTAATGGAAAGGAACATCCGTATTCCACAAGGAAGCTTTCTGAAATGAAAGACGTTCTCATGAATGATATTGATGTTGTTGAGGACCTTGACATGTATTACATGTTCAGGGAGATTTACGTAAAAAACGGATTAAGGTATGATATAACACTAATACCTGCAAGAATAACTGCGGGTGAATTTGCAAAGACTTACGGGCACTGCCATCCTGTTGCTGAGGAGGGCATGACCTATCCTGAAGTTTACCAGGTTCTTTCAGGGAAAGCTCTTTTCATATTGCAGGAAGAACTTGAAAACCTGCGTTCAGTTGTTTCAATCGTTGACGCATCAGAAGGCGATGTTGTTATTATTCCTCCGAACTTCTGTCATGTTTCAATAAATCCGTCACCGGAAAAAAACCTCCTGCTTGCAAACATTGTTTCAACTGATTTCAAATCACTTTATGAAAAGTTCAGGGAAAACAGGGGTGCTGCATATTATTATTCCGAAAACAGGGAACTGGTTCAGAACTCAAATTATATTGTAGAAAAAAACGAAAGGCTAAATGCAGATGAAATAAACAAAAGATACAACTTCAGTTCGGAAGACCTCCTGAAGGAGTTTTATGAAAATCCTGAAAAATTCGAATTCCTGAAAAAACCAGGACTTCTTAAGGTTTGAACGTATTTATTTTTTTCACTTTTCCCGAGGCAAGCCTGTCACTCCCCCCACCGTTTCCCCCAAGTTGTTTTATGGCATTTGCAAGCAATTCTTTTGCCTTATATGCTGTCTTCCCGCCGCATACGCATATTATATCTCCTTTTTTGTTCATTATGCATGCTGCACATTTTTCTTCTTTGCTCAGTTCCTTTGCAAGTTTTCTCAGCAGCTGAACGTCAACATCTATTATTTTTACTACAGGCTTTCCCGAAGCACATTCCTCAGCTATGTTCCTGGCTTCGGAACGCATCACTATCTCACTCAGTTCCTCTATTTTCTTTCTCTGCTGTTTCCATTCATTGAAGAATCTTTCAACACTTTTGACAAGTTCTGAATCAGAAACCCTGATAACATTGGATGCATCCCTTATCAATTTGTCTCTCTCCTGCATATATTCGATTGCAACATTACCAGCCTTAAGAATAATTCTTTCAATACCATCCTGGACGCTTTCCCTTTTCACAATCTTGAAAGCACCTATTTCACCGGTAGTTCTAATCATATGGTGCGTTCCGCCGCAGGCTTCGTGGTCTATGTCCCCTATGCTCACAATACGCAATTCCTTCCCGGGCACAACGCCACCCTGATATAACCTGAAGCCGTATCTCTGTTCTGCCCTGTTTCTCTGCAGTACTTCAACACTTACCGGCATGTCCCTCATTACATATTCATTTACCTTTTTCTCTATTTTTTCAAGTTCATCGTTGGTTATCCTCTTATAATGAGTAACATCAAGCTGTCCCTTGTGCTCATCCTTATACGAACCCGCCTGCCAGATATGTTCACCCAATATTTCCCTGCATGCGGCATTAAGCAGATGTACTGCAGTGTGATGCCTTGTTATTATCTTTCGCCTTCCCAAATCAACCTCACCTGAAACTTCCATTCCCTTCCTGAATTTTGAAACGTCCTTGACCTCATGCAGAATAATTCCTGCGGCCTTTAGAACATAGTCGACAGGAATACCGTTTATCTTTCCCGTATCAGCTACCTGCCCCCCGCCTTCCGGATAGAATGCGGTCCTGTCAAGCACGATATATTTTCCTTTTACTACTCCGAGCAGTTTTGCCCTGAATTTTCCATTCCTGTCATAGTAAAGTTCTTTTGTTTTCGGAAAATCAGGCAGTTCCGAAACAAGCACCTTCCTTTTTTCCTCTTCCTTTCTTGTTTCACCTTCCCCTTCGCGGATAAGGTCGTAGAAGTTCCCGGGCATCTTCACATTAACTCCGTTTTCCTTTGCAATTTCAATTACATAATCCGGAGGAATTCCGTTGCTCTTGTAAAGCAGCATCAATTCTTTCATCCCTATGCTTCCTGCACCGACCCTTTCCTTCTTGCTTACCCCGCTAACTTCTTTTTTTGCTTTGCTCACCATATTCGCAACTATCATGCGTGCCTTTTCCTTCGTGGCGTTGTATTTCTTTTTCTCCTCGCTTATTACATCAATGGTGGTGCCGACGCCCTCTTTAAGATGTGGAAAAATATAATTCAGGTGTTTTGCATGGCCTGTTATTATTTCCCCATAGTCCATATCCAGTTTATATCTTTCAGAAAATCCGAAAACCCTCCTGAGAATCATCCTGAGATTATACCCCCCTCCAGAATTACTCGGCAGCATACCGTCCGTTACCCCGAACAGCAATGTACCTAGGTGGTCTGCGCTTGCATAGAGGGCCTGAAGCGGTTCAAGCGTTTTGAATAGTTCCTGCTTTGTCATTCCCAGTGTTTTTGCAACCTTCTCCTTTTCCAGTTCTATGTCCTCAACTTCATCTATGTTCAGGCTTCCCGCAATTTTCGAATATTTCAAAAGCAGTTTTGGGTCTATTTCAACATCCGCTTTCCTTTTCATTTTCTTTATCACATCACCGAAAACCACTTCATAACTCATCGGGTCTCCTGACGTTATCCACGCAAACCTGCTGAGACCTGCACCCATATCTATTACCTTGGTTTTCAGTTCCCTGCTGCCTGAAGGGGTCACCTCATACTGCATGAAGACACAGTTTCCGAGTTCCAGGCCACGCACAAAATACTCCATCGAAGGACCGAAGTTTCCTCCCCCTGCCCAAACATCCTCCTGGAAAACCAGTTCTTTTTCAGGAATCCCAAGGGCCTTCATGCATTCTATATCGTGCATCAGTGCCTTATCCTTCCAATAAAACAGCCCTGTTTTTTTTGTGTTGAATGCATGTTGTCCAATCATAACGAAATTTGTGTAATGTGAACCTGTAACGCCCACGTTTGCAAGGTCCGGAAACCTTATACAGGGCTGCGGGACTATCAATGGATTGTGCGGAGGTTCAAGTTCTCCATTTACAACGTAAGGCTGGAAATCGTTTATGCTTGCTATTGTAAAATAAAGGTCATCCCTCCATCTTGCAACTGTTGGATATGGCTTTACATAACCATGGCCGTGTTTTGTGAAATATCTCTCAATGATTTTCCAGGTATCAATGTATCCGAGCTTCTTTTTGACAGGGGTGTCTCCTATAAATTTGAATCCTATGCAGGCAGCATCTCCGCACAGTTCCCTTTGCTCAATACTCCAAAAGTTCCTTCCGCATTTCCCGCATTTCTGTCTTTTGTATCCTTTTTCGATTAGGGAATTAATCTGATAATGTTTTTTCCATTCCTTCGCGAATTTCTTTCTCAGCTCTTTTTTGTCAACGTCCATCATTCATTCCTCTTTTACTGTGCTCTCCCCTGCAGGTTTCTCCCCAATCATGACTATTGATTTAACTGACTGGACAAAAACATTCGCAATCGCTATTGCCCTTCCGACTTCATCCACTTTCATCTCTTCCTTCTTTTTCTCTAATCCGAGTTTCTCAAGAACCGCATCAACCAGTCTTACACCCGTTTTGGTTCCTATCTCGATTATCCTCCATTCGTCTGTCGGGAATCTTTTGGGATAGTGGTTCTGGAGATAGTAGCACGTTGTATCCAGTGTGCCCGCCACATAACCATCGTAATATAATATTGCCGATGATGCTATCCTTATCGCGTTTTTAACATCTTCGAGTGCTTCCTCACGCTCACCCGACTTGAACTTCGCTTTTGCACTCTCAAGAAATTCTTCCGCAGCCCCGACGGCATATATTGCTTTTGAGGGTTCCGGCTTTATTTTTAATAAGTCAACGGGTTCTTCGGCTGACGTCTCAGGAGACATAAAAAAGTTTGAACGATAATGCTTTTAAATCAGAGAGAGCGCAGCAACTGGTAAAATCTGCTTCCCAAAGGAGCCTGATATTCCCTAAGGCCGTCTGCATTTTTTGCTATCCTCAGATGCATGACCGCAGCACCGGCATTTGAAAATGCGGCCTCGGATTGCCTGTTTAGATTCTTGGACATTGCTGAAAACGTTTCCACCGGATGATGCATCTTTTCAAGCTTCTTTACTTTGGGCAGCTCTGCTTTCTTTTTCTTCTTTTTCATCCTTTCAGGCATATTACCACTTTTTTACACTTACAATAATATTATGCATAAAACTCTTTATAAACCTACCTCTGGCTAGATATAGTTATGGACGAGCTGGAGACTGCAAGGAAACTGATTTCTACCGGAAAATACAAAGAGGCA
>DAOVFD010000008.1 GCA_030668565.1 Microcaldota archaeon | reverse complement strand
CCAGAAGGCAGCATCGAATAAAGGGGTCCTTCCTGAACTGTCCTTTGCATTCACATCTGCTCCATTTTCTATAAGTGTTTTTACTATTTCTGTCCTTTTCGTTGCTGCTGCGGCAGAATGAAGGGCAGTCGTACCAGTGTTATCCTTCGCATCAACATCCGCCCCATGTTCTATAAGAATCTTAACTATTTCTGCGTAACTAGATTTACCATAGAAGAGACTGTTTCCACTACACGCCTCCATTAAGGGAGTACTGTTGTTAAAACGACCATTATGATGATAATTCACATCGGCTCCTTTCTCTATCAGTTTTTTTACCTTGTTTACCTCTCCTCTAGACGCCGCAAAGAAAAGTGCTTTATTAAGTCTTTTTTGTTTAGGTCCCATTATTTTTGAACTGATCTTCTCTATTATCTTTTTAACTGATAATCGTTCTTCAACTAACTCTTTGCCAGCATGTCCTAATCTAGCTTTTTCTCTTGGAAATTTTCGTTCAACACGCTCAGCTTCCCCATGTTTTCCACTGAGCGTTCTACTTCTCATAATAAGTTTTTCAGTTTCCTCCAATCGTTTCTTTGCTTCCTTACTTCTCTTTCTGGATAGTTTTTTCTGAATCGTACTCAGTGCATATATTGTCTTGCGTTTTCCTTTTGTGATAAGAGTTGCTTCGGGAAATTCTTTCCTATCAAGATTAGAACAGAATGAGATAACATCTTTGTGCAGTCTTGGGTCTTTTCTTCTAAGCTCAGCGAGTTTTATTTTCCTTAGATCGTCTGAAAAATCTGGAAACTTGTCATGCTTAGACATATTACCTATATTAGATATTTCAGTTTATAAACACTACTTTTTCGTTTCGTTTTTAATTCATTTTCTCTTTTACTGTTCTTCGTTTTCTTCTACTTTTTTGGGCTTTTTCTTTATTTTTGTCTTTTTTAATGCCTTTCTTGGAGCTACACGTGAGATTCTTTTCAATGCTTTTACTGGAATACTGGATGGTGATGTGACACTATGGTCGGTTTCATTTACAGTTTCTTTGCAGTCTCTATCTCGCGCACCTTTGAAAGAACAGCCGCGTCTCCGATTTTAACAAGAACTTCTTTGAGATGATAACAAACCCATCCATAGCCAAGAAACGCGCGCATGATTTCCAAAGGGTTTTTGTATCTTTTCTCAGCCACTCTTTTCCCCAGCTCGCTTATATCTTCATCTTTATGATTAACCGCTTCCTCCAATAGCGCTGTCAGAGAATCGAGTGAAGAACCTTCCCTAATGTGCTTACCGAATGGCGAGGGCATTTTTAACAGGAACCAGGAATATATCTTAGTGGTCTTCGCGAATTCGTCAAGCAAAATCGCAACCACACGTTCTCCGAACCTGGCGTCTTTTCCCATAGCCGCAAGCGCATTGACCAGTTCCCTCTTCTCCAGGTAGCTTTTGTCGGTCAACGACTCTAGTTTCTCCCTTATCCCCGCCTCAGGCACGCTTTCAATCGGCGACTCCTTTTGGGGTGACTCCGGTTTATCGCGCACGTAAGTGTCCTGTACCGGGGTTTTTGTTGGTATCCTCACCTCTATTCTTTTGGGTGTACTGAGCGTAGCTGGGGCGGGCTGGACCTTTTTTACCGCATCAGGCTGCTCACTTGGCTTCTCCCTCTTGAACTTTTTCAGCAATCTGCGTAGAAAATGCCGGTGCTGCGGTTTTGATGCGGGTTTAGCGATTTTCTCTCCTTGCTTTCGCTTGTGTTTAGGCATATATTATGTAGTGTATACTGATGTTTATAAATGTGAGTTTTTGTGTTTATTTTTGTATTGGAAATTCTTTCCAATGCGTGGCGAACTTCGTTCGCCTGTAGAGAAATTCGCGATTTCTCTACGGACAAATTTGAAAAATTTGTCCTTGTATGAAGAACACGAACAAGAAAGAGTTCTATGATAGCAAGACAGGCTATTAAAAACAAAGTAGTGATGCTTAAGAAGTTTAGAGAGTTTACTAAGAAAAGCAAATTGACAGAAGAAGATGCACTGCGCCTTGGAAGAGAAGTTAACAAAGAATTGGCAAAGAGATACAAATAAAAACCAGATTTGCCATAATAATTAGGTGGAAAAATGGAAAATGTTACTTTGGATGTGCTTTACAAACATATAACATACATAGAAGAAAGACTGAATAAATTAGAGGACATGTTAGAGATACCCACAATAAAATTATCTCGTTCAGAATTAAAAAAACACAAAGAGACTTTAAAGAAAATGGTGGAAGGAAAAGAAGGCGTCTCCTGGGAAGAGTACAAAAAGTCCAAGTGCTGATTTAATGAAAGTTATACTATCCAATCAGGCTGAAAAATTCTTGGATGATTTACACCATGATAAATATAGAAAAAAACTTTGGGAAATGATAGATCACCTTGAGTTAGACCCTATACCATACAAAAAATATGACCTCAAAAAGATAGAAGGAACAAAAAACTCCTATCGCTTAAGAAAAGGAGATTTCAGAATTATATACGCTTATGATAATGAAACAAAAACTGTTCATATTACAAGCATCGACAGAAGAAAACGCGCTTATAAGAAGAGGTGAAACGTCACTAAGGGAATAACTCCTGGTCCATTTTTTTTTATTTCACTTTCTCATAAACTATTGCCAGTGTAATTCCCAATGCAAGGCTTCCTATCAAACTATTTACCACTTCTATCTGGTTCAGGACATCAGGCAGGTTGTACATCAGCCATACATTGAAATGATACTGTGGCGCGGTTGCAAGCCAGAAAAGGAAACCGTAAAGCGCACCTTTCTTCCATGGCTTCTTTATTGCTATTCCTTTTTCGGTGTACGAATACAAAATTGCTATGAAAACCGCAGCAACAAGCCCTCCTGCAAACATGAGAAGCATCCAGTTACCCAATCCCCCGAATTCATCCATCGGTTTTGCTCCTGCCCAGGTTCCTTCCTGCGCATATATGTCAGCCACCAACGGATTCATGTAAAGAATGCTGCCAACAACGAAAGTCACTAATCCAGCTACAAGTCCTGCAATGATAATCTTTTTCCAGTTCATTAAAAAGCTACGATTATTCAGTTTTTAAATGTTTTCCTGCGTTCCCGCCAAAAATCACATCATTTATATATAGGGTTTGCTCAAAATACAGTATATAACTAATTCTTTGTCGCGCAGAAATGCGAACGCCGTGAGGCTTTGACCCCGGGTATGGCTGAGAATTGGAATGTGATATAAAAATGGAATTCAGTAAAATGGGTCTCAGCCCTAAAACTCTGCACGCGCTTGGCAGTCTGAGATATATGGAAGCGACAGAGGTTCAGGAAAAAGTAATTCCCACCATTCTTTCCGGAAAGAACGTGATGGTGAGAAGCCAGACAGGCACTGGCAAGACCGCAGCATTCGGGATAGCGATGGTGGAAAGGCTTGTAAACTACAAAAACAAGAAGGCACTTGTTCTTTCGCCTACTCGTGAACTGGCAATGCAGATATGCAGGGAGATAAGGCTGATAGCAAGCTTTTACAAGATGAGAATCCTTGTTGTTTACGGCGGGCAGGCCATCAGGCTGCAGATAAATGAGCTGAGACGCGGGGTAACCGTGCTTGTGGCTACACCGGGAAGACTGCTGGACCTGTCAGAACGCGGTGAGGTTAATCTTGGCGAATTCGACTTCATAGTTCTGGACGAAGCGGACAGGATGCTGGATATGGGCTTTGTGGAGGACATAGACCGCATAATGCAGCGTGTCTCAAAGCAGAACATGGTACATCTGTTCTCGGCGACCCTCGATGAGAGGGTTCATGGCATAGCTTCAAAATACATAAAAAATCCCGAGATAATAGAAATAGGGGAGTTGCAGGAGATATTACCTGAAATAGAAGAGCAGAATATCTACATTACAAGGCGTAAAAAATTCGGAAAACTGAAAGAAATACTGCTTTCAAACCCGCAGGAGAAGGTTCTTGTTTTCGGGGCCACGAAAAGAGTCGTGGATTACTTGTGGAGAAAACTTAATAACCAGGGCATAAATGCAGGTTCATTGCATGGGGACATGAACCAGGCAAAACGGACAAGAACAATGGATGGTTTCAAGAAAGGCAGATTCAGAATACTGGTGGCGACTGATGTTGCTGCAAGGGGAATCCATGTTGAAGATATTGGCATAATAATAAATTACGATGAAGCAATGGACGCCGAAACACACCTGCATAGGATAGGGAGAACGGGCAGGATGGGAAAGAAGGGAAGGGCGATTACATTCATGGAAATTCCTGACGAAGAAAGGCCTGCTTATGATGAGGATTACCGTGATATTTTCAAAAAACCAAGAAGGCGCAGGGTTTGATTATCATTAAGCATTCATTAAAAAATTAATCTTCGTAGTCAGTCCGTGAAAAACCTGGAAATTGCAAGGATGCTTTATGAAATTGCCGACATTCTTGAGGCACAGGACGTGGAGTTCAAGCCACGCGCATACAGGAATGCAGCACGTTCAATAGAAGAGCTTTCAGAAGACATTATAGATATCTGGAAAAGGGACGAGCTTGAAAAGATTCCTGGCGTGGGCAAAAACATAGGGGCGAAGATATCGGAATATCTTGAAACGGGAAAGCTGAAGTATTATGATAAACTGAAGAGGCAGTTTCCGGTGGATTTGGAAGCTCTCGGAAAGGTTGAAGGTCTTGGTCCGAAGAGGGCAATCGTCCTTTACAAAAAACTCAAAATAAAGAATTTGGACGATTTGAAAAAGGCAGTTGAGAAGCATAAGATACGCGGGCTTGCTGGTTTCGGGGAAAAAAGCGAGCAGAAGATAATGGAAGGAATAGGGCTTGCAAAGGAGAGCGGGAAAAGGATGCTTCTCTCGCAGGCAACCCCTATAGCAAACGAGCTTGCGGAAAAATTACGTTTGCTTAGGGAAGTCGAAAAGCTTGAGATTGTCGGCTCTTACAGGAGAAGAAAAGAGACAATCGGAGACCTGGACGTCCTTATTGTTTCAAAAAAACCGGGAAAGGTAATGGATTTCTTTACAAAAATAGACAAGCCACTCACCATTCTTGTAAAAGGTCCATCGAAATCTTCAGTCAAATTAGGCAGCGGACTCCAGGTTGATTTGCGTGTTTTCGGTGAATCTTCATACGGTTCTGCAATGCTTTATTTCACAGGCTCGAAAGACCATAACATAGCATTGCGCAGGCTTGCAATATCGAAAAAGATGAAACTTTCCGAGTATGGACTGTTCCATGCAAAGAAGAGTGTTGCAGGAAAAACAGAAATAGAAGTTTACAAAAAACTGGGTCTGAAGCAATGGATTCCGCCTGAGCTGAGAGAAAATATGGGCGAGATTGAAGCATCTTTGAAAGGTAAATTGCCGAAGCTTGTTGAATTGAAGGATATAAAGGGGGATTTGCATTCCCATACGAAATGGAGCGATGGTAGGGATACAATAGAGGAAATGGCTGCAATGGCAAAATCCCTTGGCTACGAATACCTGCTTATATCCGACCATGGTGGAACGCTTGCGCCCGTTGCAAACTGCATGCCTGAAAACAAGATACTTAAGCAGGGGAAGAAGATAGACGAACTGAACAAGAAGCTTAAGGGCATCAGGCTACTGAAGGGAAGCGAGACGAACATAAAGAATGATGGTTCGATAGACGTTAGCAATAAAACGCTAAAAACACTGGATATCGTAACTGCCGCGATACATACAAAATTCAAAATGTCAAAAAAAGAGATGACTAAAAGGATTATTACTGCAATGGAAAACGAGCATATCGATGTCATAGCGCATCCCACGGGCAGGCTAATAGGCTCAAGGCAACCCTATGATTTCGATTTTGATGAGGTTGTCGATGCGGCAAAAAGAACAGGAACTTTTCTCGAGATTAACTGCCAGCCGGAAAGACTTGATTTGAATTATTTCCATGTTTTCAAGGCACGGAATAAAGTGAAATTTACCCTGGGAACAGATGCACATGACAAAAACCATATGAATTACATGGAATTCGGGCTTGCACAGGCGAGGCGTGGTTGGTGTGAGAAAAAACACATACTCAATACACTTTCACTGAAGGATTTGAGGAAGGTATTCAAATTCTGAATCCGGTGCTAGGATGATATGGGGTATTTATATATTTTTTTCTTCTACTTCTTGACGATGAGTCCCGAAAACAGGGGGAAACCTTCCGGTTCAAAGGAGAAGGGCTTGAGGAGGGCAATAAACCCCGTTAAGCAGTTTGAAAAATGGCTCCTGGAGCCTAATGGCGGGAAGAGAAAAAACGCCATGGAATTTTTTGAGGCTGCGACTAATCCGGAAAGAAAAAGTGTTTATATCAGGGTGCTCTGCTACGGCGACGAACCTGTAAAAAAATGGGCTCTTAAGATGCTTAAAAAAATGCAGCACGAAATAACGAACGGCGACCTTCTGAAAATTGCGGATTTTCTGAACATCAGCAGGCCGGAAGTAAGGGCCTATGGGGTGAGGGCGCTTGGAATTCTTGCACCAGGAGATTTTACATACGATGTATTGCTCCCTCTCCTTGAAGTGGAAAAACACGAGGAAGTGATATCCGCAGCAATTGAAATACTCTGGTCAATTGAGGCGGAAAACGAAAAAAACAGGTCACTTGGCGGGCTTGTTGAAATGCTTGCCGATGATAATGCTGCATTCAGACGGAGTGCGCTGGTCCAGATAGAAAAGTACAGGGATCTCCTGACCGATAGTGACATCAATATCATAAGGAACATCTTTGAACAGGGTGATTGTCAAAGGCAAATGGCTGCACTGACCGCTTTTAACATAATAGATAAACCCTATATTACTGCTCCGTGGGTGCTCTCCTTCATAGACGATGCGGTGGGCAGGGACAGTGATGTAATCAAGCTCGCAATCGACGTTCTTGGTGACATGAGGAGAGTTTCTGAAGTAGATGATAGACTTCGTGAGATGTTCGGCGACCCGGATTTCGAACTCTTCAGAGAGCAGATAAACGATATTCTGTTTGTCGATACGATGAGGCTGGTGCCCAGGGATGCGGTAAAGGTAAAGATTGAAGCACTGAAGCCACTGGGCATATTCGAAATAGCCGGAATACCCAAAGAGGAAAAAACAGAAAAATCCGGCTCTTAGGAAGCTATTTAAACACTTTTATACACTAATTATTGTATGGGGGGTGCAACTAACAAAATTCTTCATCCAGTAAAGTCCTTCAGGAAGTGGAAGGTCAAGGTTCTTTATCATAAGCTGATGAATGAAGATATAGACAAACTCCCTAATATTGCCCGGAAGCTGAGTAGAATTGACCATCCGCTCACTCTACTGGCATGCGTAAATCTTCTCACACATGAGTATCCCGAAGTGCGGGCGTGGGCAGTGGACCAGGTGGGTTGCAAGAAAAAATACATGGAAAATTCGAATCTGAAGAAAGAGGTCTACATCAAACTCGATGAACTGCTTTCGTCCAAAGAATATTATCTGAGGGAGGCTGCTGTAGCCGCCATCGGTGCACTTGGCGACAATAAAATCACGGCAGGATGCATAAGGACACTGCTTCGTTCTGAAAACGACGCTTCAGTGATAATAAAATGCATAGATATTCTCTCGGAATGCAGGGATACCGAACCAAACAGGGTTCTCCGGTGGATGCTAAAAAAGGAAAAATTCGAAAGATACTGGGAAGATGTAAGGATGGCACTGAGGGAGACATACTGACTTATCTTTTGTATCCTATTTTTCTGAGAAATTCCTTCCTCTCTTTCTTTTTCTCTTCGTTTTCTATGCCCGCAGGTTTTTCCCCATCAACAACACCAAGAATAGCCCTTCCTGATTCTGTTTCAGTAAAAATCACTTCCAGGGGATTAGCCGTAGCAGCATAAATCCTACAAACCTCACTCGTATTTTTTATTCTGTTAAGAACATTTACGGGATAACCATCTTTTAGGAATATGATGAAAGTATGGCCCGCAGCTATCTTCATTGCTTCTCTTTCTGCATGCTTTACGAGTTCCTCATCATTCCCATCGCTTCTGATTAATCTGTCCTGCGATGCCTCACAAAAAGCAATACCGAACTTAAGTGCCGTACCGCTCTCAATCAATGCTTCATACAAATCCTCAACGCTTTTTATGAAATGCGTATGCCCGAGAATAACATTGCATCCTTCCGGAATTTCAACTTTCAAGGATTTCAACTCCATAATCCCCACCTCATATTCCAAGTTCCTTTATTATCCTGTTTGTTTTGAATTTCCCGTTTTCTACGTGTTTTTTCAGTTTAACCGTTTTAATGCCTCTGGTTTTGATAAAAACAGGCTGGTCATATCCATAAACTATCATGTCCGGCTTTACGAATTCCAGCATCTTTTCCGGGTCTTCAAACCCGATGAGGGCAATATCCACCGGCTTGAGGAATTCGACCATCATTTTTCTGTAATCCTGCGAATGAACGGGTTTCCTTCTTTTTCTTTTTCTTACCTGCTTGTCTCTCGCAACCGCAACAACCAGAATATCACCGCGTTTTTTTGCTTCGTTAAGCGTGAAAACATGTCCTGCATGAAGAATGTCAAAAACCCCCCCGGTCAGAACCACTTTTATCTTCTTTCTGAATTTGCTTTTGAGATAGTATTTTCCATTCCTTTTCTCAAGCATTGATTTTTCCGCTGATATTAGTTTTGCATTTGCAGGAATGCCATTGTTCCTCAATTGCATAAGAAAAAGCTTCTTCACCCCCTTATCCATGGCATTTACTCTGCAATAGACTTTTTAATCATTATCCGACAAACCCTTAATCATGATTCTGCCAAAACAACACCTGTCGAATGTTATTGAGAAGCTTATTTCAGAAAGCCAGTACCAACCTGCAGGGATAGATGTGACACTTAAGGAAGTGAGGAAATTCGATTCCCCGGGAAGGATAGATTTTGATAATTCAACAAGGAAAATAAGTGAAACAAGTGCTCTTGAATATAACGACGACGAGGTCCATCTGAAGCCAGGCTCTTACAAGGTTGTCTTCAACGAGTATGTGAAAATACCTACAGATGTTGCAGCAATTTGTCTTCCACGCTCTTCAATTCTAAGGTGCGGAGCCGACCTGAACTGTGCACTCTGGGACCCTGGATATGAAGGAAGGAGTGAAGCACTTCTGGTTGTTTACAATGAGCATGGAATAACACTCAAGAAAAATGCGAAGATAGGGCAGCTTGTTTTCATAAAATTATCAGAAAAAGCAACTTCCATTTACGAAGGACAATACAAAGGAGAGAACAAGTAGTTGAATCCAATGGAAATGAAGAAAACCCTCTTAGTTGCAGCCATAAGCGGAGCGGCAGGAGGTGCACTGAAATTTGCCCTTCCATTGTTCCTGGACCATCAAGGCTACGGCCTTTCTGAAATTGGCTGGGTTTTCGGTATAGCAGCACTGTTTTCAGGAATTCTCGGCATAGGCATCGGTGCACTGAGCGACAAATTCGGCAGAAAACCCCTTATCGCATTCTATAATCTTTTGAGGGGGCTGAGTGCATTCATAATCGGATGGATACCCGGAGTTTACGCTTTTATTGCAGGAAAATCGTTGGACGATTTCTCAAAAGTCCACTTATGGGGCGCATTCGTGTCCAGGGTGCGGGATGTAACTGGAAATGAAGTGAGAGGAAGGGCAATCGGAAAATTCATAGCAGTTTTCGGAACAACGTTTTCACTGGCATTGGTGTTTTCAGGCTATATTATAGATAATTTCGGATATCATGTTCTTTTCTCTGTCATCATCTTAGTAAGCATAATAGCAGCAGGCTTTACATTTCTCTTCCGGGAAAAAGGTAAAAGGAAAGAGGAGGTATCATTCTCTCTTGAACTGCTTAAAACAATGAATGGGAAGGTTAACTCAGCGATTTCTTTCTTCACAGGCTTCAGTGATGCGTTGATTTATGCATATTTTTTCTACATATTCCTGATAAAACAATATTCTTTTTCGATATTTGATGTCGGTTTTATTACGGCCGGCCTGTTTCTCCTCTGGTCCCTTGGTTCATATTTCTCAGGAAAAATAGTTGATAAACATGGTATAAGAAAATCCATCGCCGGTTCAGCGCTTGCAGGTGCCGTCGTATGGGTGGGAGTTTTATTTTTCTGGGCCGATTTCTGGCCATTTATCTTTCTTATAGCCATGGAGAACATTCTCTGGTCCCTTTACTCAACCGGGGCAACAACGCTTTCCTCTGTTATTCCAAAACAGGAAAATATCGGCAGGGATGTCTCAGTATTCAGTTATTCGCATATTATAGGTGCAATAGCCGGTGCTTTTATTGCAGGAATGCTCGCAGATATTTCCTATTCCTATTTGTTCATTGTTAAAGTTGTATCACTTCTGGTTCCGGCATTCCTTGTCTGGTACGGGATAAAACTCAAACAATAAGCAGAACAATTCCTATCAAAGCACCTACAATGAAATACGTCAAATCCCCTCTTCTCCCTCCGGGAAGCATATGCCTTACCGCGATGTAAAGAATTGCACCGGTAACAAAAGCAAGCAGATGGTAGAATGCACCTGTTTCGAGCAATAGTATTCCACCAATCGTTGCACCGATAAGCGGTGAAAATGCAAGCAATGCCGTAATCATTACCGGGGTTTTGAATTTTCTGTGATGCTCCTGGAATGCCAGTGTGCTTGAGAAAGTATGGAGCATGAAAGGAATCAGTGCAAAATACACCGGCTGGTTTATATCAAGAATAATTGCAAGCGCGAAACCTGCAAAAACAGAATCAAGAGCAACCCCTACATAGCGCAGTTCGTCAAGTTCTGCCTCCCGTTTTTTCCTATTTCTTACATGCTGGTAAAGATATTTGCTGAAAATATGATATAGTGCAAAACCTGCAAAGAAGGCAAGCAGTACAGTTTTTCCCAGATTCACATGGGCCTCCGCAATTTTTTCAAATGCTTCTAAGAAAATATATGAGAGGAACATACCTGCGCTCAGGCTGGTTATCTGCACGTGCTTTCCATGAACGAACTTTTCGAGCCTTGGCCCCACCAAATGAATAATGGAAAGTAAAAGTCCTGCCCCTATCGTCAAAACCCATTTTTCCATGCAGGGAATTTGAAAACAAGATTTATATTATTATATAATGTCTAGAAAGTTACTCAGAACCTTGTGGTCGTGTCGTTCATCCGCGAAATATAATATTCTTTTACCAGGCATGTTTTTCATTATGATTTCATTCCTGTTCCTTACTAGTTCGGTAATATGGTTTTCATTATAATCAGGATGGAACTGAACTCCATAAGTTGCATTGCCTATTCTGTATGCCTGGATGCCTTTGTTCTTCCTGTTTCCGCTTTTTGCAAGCATAACACCAGTGTCCGGAACATCAGCTACATACTGGAAATGGGAATACAGGCCCATGAACTCTTTGGGTATCCCTCTGAAAAGCGGGTCTTTAATGCCCTTTGCTGTTAGCTTAGTCGGTTCAAATCCTATTTCATAGAATATGTCTCTTCCATAGGTTTTAACATCCGAACCGAAAACCCTTGCTATTGCCTGGTGTCCAAAACAAATTCCAAGCATAGGTACTTTTTCATGAGCGTCTGCTATGAAATCAAGAAGTTTTCTCATCCATTCCATTTCTGAAAGTGTTTCTTCATCAACATTAAGTTTTGAACCGGGAATAACAACTACATCAATATTCTTTATTTCGGGAAAATCTTTCTTGTTTCTGGCAGGCCAATGAACCAGTGGTTCAAATTTTTCTCCAAATGCCTCTATTTTCTTTCGCACAAGATACCTTATATCATATCTTTTATTTCCATAACGAAACTTTTCCTGGTCGCGCGGCTCACAGCCTACTATTGCTATTTTCAATCTTGCCCTTCCCATGAAAAAATATTATAACAAAGTGTTTAAAAATACCCTATTTCACACATTTGACAACATGTCTCCGATTTTTCCTTTTACTTCTTTTATATTATAAGTAATATGCAGAACGGGAATCTCAACTTTAATTACTCTTTTCAAATTAATAGGAGTTCCTGAAACAATCACTTCTGCACCGCTGTTGTTTATGCTTTCCTCCAAATCCTTCAGTTGCTGCCCGTAATACCCCATAGCGGGTAAAACCTCCTTCAGGTGAGGGAATTTCTCAAATGTTTTTTTCAGGCTTCCAACAGCATGTTCCTTCGGATTGATTATCTCAGCCCCATTCTTCTTTGCATAATTATAACCTGCACCAAAAGCCATTCCACCATGCGTTACAGTAGGTCCGTCTTCAACAACAAGCACTTTCTTTCCTCTAATATCAATTTCCTCATCAGCAACAAGCTCCAAATCCGTTTCAAGAATTTTCGCATCTGGATTTATCTTTTCTGCATTCTTCCTTACGATTTCAGCACCCTCCGGATTCTCGCTAACTTTATTTATCACAATGATATCCGCCATCCTGAAATTCGTTTCTCCAGGATAATATTTGAGTTCATGCCCCGGCCTTAATGCATCAGCAACAACAAAAAGCAAATCAGGCTTGTAGAATGAAAAATCATTGTTCCCTCCATCCCAGAAAATAATATCCGCTTCCTTTTCTGCCTCTCTTAATATCTTCTCATAATCAACTCCTGCATAAACAACAACACCGTTCCTGATATGCGGCTCGTATTCCTCTCTTTCCTCGATAGTACACTCATGCTTGTCCAAATCCTCAAGAGTTTCGAACCTCTGGACAGCCTGCTTTGCCAAGTCCCCATAAGGCATCGGATGTCTTATTACAACGAATTTCTTCCCCCTTTCCTTCAGTATCTTGGTAAGCCTCTTTGTAAGAGGGCTCTTTCCGCATCCTGTTCTTACAGCACAAACAGAAATCACTTTCTTCGAGCTTTTCAACATCGTATCATTCGGTCCAAGTAATACATAACTTGCCCCAGCACTCTGTGCTCTTGCAGCAAGATGCATAACATGCTCATCAGAAACATCCGAATATGAAAAATAAACCTCGTCGATATTGTGCTCTTTTATCAGTTTTTCAAGGTCCTTCTCTTCATAAATCGGAATTCCATCAGGATACAATTTCCCTGCAAGCTCAGTAGGATACTTCCTGTCGGTTATATCAGGTATCTGCGTTGCGGTAAAACCTACAACCTCATATTTTTCATTATCCCTGAAATACGTATTGAAATTGTGAAAATCCCTTCCAGCTGCTCCGACAATAAGTACTTTTCTTTTCATGCTAATCAACCTGCAGGTTAATCCTTTTTCACATTAAAAAATCTTTGCTTATATATCCACTCCATGGATGAGGTAAGGGATAACGGTGAAGCAGAATACATGGGCTTCCAGGCAACAAACCTTGGGCGTGCAGTTGAACTGATAAAGAAAATGAAGAAGGAGAAAACAACGGTTTTCCTTACATTCACTGCAAACATGGTAGCTTCCGGGCTAAGAGGAATTTTTGCAGAAATGTGCAGGAAGAAATTCATTGATGTTATCATTACAACGGGCGGAAGCCTTGACCATGATTTAATCCGCAGCGAAAAACCCTATCTTCTTGGCGATTTCAACCTTGATGACAGGGAACTGCATGAAAAGGGAATCAACAGGATAGGGAATATACTTGTTCCAACCGACAGATACGAGCTATTGGAGAAAAGGATGCAGCCGATTTTTGAAAAACTTTATTCGGAAAAAAAGATTGTTTCACCGAGCGAAATTGCGAGAGTTATTGGTGAGTCGGTTAGTGATGAAAATTCTTTTCTCTACTGGTGTGCAAAAAACAATATACCTGTTTTCTCTCCGGGGATTACCGATTCTGCAATCGGTTTGCAGACTTATTTCTTCAAACAAAAGAAAAAAGATTTCGGAATTGACGTAACTGCGGATATGCAGCAGCTCGCTTCGATTGTTCTTGATTCGGAAAAAACAGGAGGAATAATTCTTGGCGGAGGAATATCAAAGCATCATGCATTGGGTGTTAATATACTGCGCGGGGGAATGGATTATGCGGTTTATGTCACCACTGCACCGGAATGGGACGGCTCTCTTTCAGGAGCAAAAACGAAAGAGGCGGTTTCATGGGGAAAGATAAGGGAAAGCGCAAACCATATAACCGTTAACGGTGACGCAACTATCGTATTCCCATTAATGTACTCAAAAGTTAAGGTGTGATTATGATTCATTACGTTCTTGCTATCCTTGCAGGTTTCTTCGTAAAATGGGTTGACTGGATAGAGGACGACAAAAAAGGAAAGGGTTGGCTGAAATTCCCTCTTGCAATCATTTACGGGGTTATAATAGGTTATCTTATAAGCCAGGCGGCATTCTCAGAACTGTTTCTTGGTGCTCTTATAGCACAGGTCTTTGCAAGAAAGATAGATAACATAGGCCATGTCACCGGTTTCCTGGCATCGATAGTCGCAATGCTTTACTTCGGATTGCCCGTTATAGCCTTCAGTTTCTTCTTCTATTTCCTTATCTTGGCATTCCTTGACGAGCAGAAATATGCAGGAAGGTTCCAGATGATAACCAGGTGGAGGCTTTTCCTCAAGGTCGGTGCAATCGCAGTAATTCTTCTCGGAAGATATGACTATGCGATAGCAATACTTCTCTTCGATGGGGGCTACATGCTTTTCAGCGAGCTAAGGAGGATGCTCTTCCCAGATGTGGTTATTCCCGTCCCGAAGAAAAAACGAAGGAAGAAAAAATCAAAAAAGGTTTAAAAAGCACGAAACACTAAACATTACCTATGGGTGAGGGACTGGATTTTGCAGTAAAGTATCCTTTTTCATCTGCTGCAAAGGAAATTTTGAAATCCGATGGTTTTTCGAACATAACCGATGAGGTAGTGGAACTTGCGGTTAACAAGATAATTGATTCACTTGCCGGAAAGTCCAGGAAGAGGATTTACATAAGCGGCGCAGGAGAGAAAGAGGACCTTCTTGCATATGTGACTGCAAGGATTATTCTCGGCTATCTCAGGAACAGATACATTACAAACAAATTCGCGGTAAACGAATCAAAGAAAGTACACTCATATCTTAACGAGGAAAGCGGGGAAACAGTCGACAGGGTGGCGGAGGAGCTGGGAATTAAAACCAAAGTGAATGACGGAATGCTTCTCGTCCCGCTGCCTGTTTTTCTCAAATTCACCCCGAGGTCTCCCCATTACCATCTAATAAACAGGTGCATAACAAATGGTTTTGTTCAGATAGAGAAGCAGGAAAAGAAAAGAATGATTGAGGAGGCGGTGAGAAAGCACCTTGAAAGGGTTCCTCTTGTGAAAAAACCGCCGCAGAAAATAATTTCCGCAGCCAAAAAGATAATCAATGAACTTCCGAAACAGGAAATACAGGCAACGGCCGAACTTGAAGACAGCCATCCACCCTGTATTGCAGAGCTTATAGATGCGGTAAAAAAACACCAGAATCTTTCCCACCCGGCAAGGTTCTGTCTTGCAGTGTACCTGATAGGGATAGGCCTTAGCGATGATAAAATAATCAGGTTCTACTCCAATCTCCCTGACTTCAGCGAAAAGATTACCAGGTACCAGGTGGAACATGCGAGAAAGAGGGGGTACAGCGTTCCGTCATGCTCGACAATAGTGAGTTACGGTCTTTGCAGGGCAAACTGCGGAATAAGGAATCCGCTGAACTGGCATAAAGGGAGGAGAAAATGAACTTTGAGGATAGAAAATTCATACTTTCAATATTCTCCGGATACTATTCCACTGCAGAATTTGGGATAAAGAGCATAGAAAGAAGGGAGTTCGGCGTGGGCAATAACAAGAAGATAGACTCCAGGCATCTTGCATTCAAAAGCGAATCAGAATTCAGGAGCTATCTCAGTTCAAATACGCCTTTTTTCGTTTCGCATTCCGCAGCATATTATCATTTCCCCGGGGCAACGCCGATAGAAAAAAAACAGAGGATCGGGGCGGACCTTATATTCGACCTTGACCTGCATGCAGCGGGAAAATACGGCGTTTTCGGGAGGCTTGACGAAGTCAGGCAGGACGTAATAAGACTGCTGGAGGAATTCATACTCGGCGATTTCGGAATATCAAAAGAAAACGTTCTGGTTGTTTTTTCAGGAAACAGGGGATACCACCTGCACGTAAGGGATATCGAGTATCTCACTCTTTGGGAAGACGGGCGCAGGGAGATAGTGAATTATGTGCGCGGCGAAGGGCTGAACTATAAGGATT
>DAOVFD010000146.1 GCA_030668565.1 Microcaldota archaeon | reverse complement strand
CACAAATCGATCCGCAAGCTTTTCCTGTTTTTCAAAAGGAATAAGGTTGCGATCATCCACTTTGTTTATGATCCACGTTCTCAACAGGTCCTGCGCATGCCTGCTTCGCCAGAAGTCAACCACCCTGATCTCCTGCCGGATGTGTTCCACTATATCCACAACTGCTTCACAGAAATCCTTCATTTTCTGTTCATCCGGTTTTTTTCCGTATTCATCGAGCAGGATTCCCAGGAATGGCGCCTGTGTCTTGGGATCTAATCCTGTCTGATCTTCTTCTCGGCCCTTTCTTGTTTCCCGTATAAATTTTCTAAGTTCTTCGGCCAGGGCTTCCCAGTTGTCACGAAAGGCATCAAGGATTGCCTTCAATCTTTCGCTGAGCTTTTTGTAAAAACCAGGATCTTCGTTATGGTGTTTTTCAATATGAAACCTGGCGGCATGTTCCATTTCCAGGGCCTGTGACTTTTTGGATTTGACGGCCCCCACTTCCTTTTCAAAATCCTTATCCAAAATGGATATAGGCGGAACCTTTGGGTCAACGCCCTGCGCAACAATGTGCTCATCAATCAACTCTTTTACTTTATTGCCCACCCCTGCGATGTTGAGTTGTGAGTCCCGATAACGGTTAGCTGCGCTTTTGTTGATGAATCCAAGGAGCTTCATGTCATAGATATAGGGCAGGGCCTCCGGACGGGGGAGTATGATGTCCATGCTCTCTGCAAATTCAGCAAACTTGACGATAAATTCAGCCCTCAGCTCAACATCTCTCAACGCATCCACACATGCGTCAATATCCAAGATGTCATCGATTCCTTTTGCGCTAAACAGCCCTAAAACCCTTCTGTGCCGGTCGTCTAATTTGGGCAGTTCATCTTTGATATTGATCAGTGCCCCTTTGATATCTTCCTGTGAATACATGGCCAGCGCCTCTGTCAGGCGATCACCGACACCAAAATAGTCCACAACGAGTCCACGGGTCTTTCCCGTGTAACGCCTGTTAACCCTGGCAATGGCCTGCAGGAGTTCGTGCCCTTGCATAAAACGGTCAAGATACATGACCTGTTCCACCGGAGCATCGAATCCAACCAACAGCATGCTTTTTACAATAATGACGGCGAGCTTGTCCTCGGCCAATGGTTGCTTAAATCTTCCATCTTTACCGACTAAGATTTCATGCTTGTTCTTATCCGTTTGTTCCTTGTAGGAGGGCGGATCATTATGATCCCCTGAAATAATTGCTGCAAACTCAAGTTCCCTCAATGTATCTCTATTCTTTCGGGCAGTGATCAAAAACCGTGTTTCTTCATCCAGATTTTTCTGCTCATCTTCCGGGAGATCCAGAAGATTCGGATCAAGCAACTCAAGTCTCTTTAGAAGTTTTGTTCTGGCTTTCTCAAAAGCTTCATAATACCGGATAACGGCCCGCCGGCTCACCGCTATAACCTGGGCCTTAAACCCGTTGGGCAAAATATTTGCCGCATAGTGAAGCAACATGTCCTCTGCCTTTGCGGCAATGAGATCCTTTGCCTCTAATATATTCATTCAGTAAGCCACATTCTTCTTCCAAGTTTTCAAATCCTTGTTCAAAATCCACACAAAAAGCCAATAAATCCTTCAGGTCGTGAATTTTTTTAAGCTCCCATCCATG
>DAOVFD010000088.1 GCA_030668565.1 Microcaldota archaeon | reverse complement strand
CTCGATAATCCTGAGTTCAAGATTGAGAAGATGAAATACGCATTCTGGATCATAGTACTCTGCTTCATCCCTTTCGTCAGAAAGCCATACCTCCCGATTTGATTTTGTGTAATCATGAAATATGCTCCATCTATCCCCCTCTCCAGTGAAGTCATAATGCGCTCCAAAGGATTCGTAATATCTCAAAACACTTAGAAGCTGGTCAACCTTTCCTTCCTTTCCTAATTTTTCTATAAGTTCTCCAATAGGGTCTTCTAATTCACCACGTGCAGCTTTAGACATCCTTAGTTCCTTCGCAGGGATTTTTTCGCATTTTATTTTTTCATAGGGATATTCATCAATAATCTTCTTTACGTCCTCATCGATGGTTTCAGGTTCTTTCTTTTCTTCAGTGTCTTCTTCTATTGGGGTCCACGCAGTTGCCAATTTTGCTAATTTACTTGCTGCCTTTTTCTTCTCGTTTTTGATAACAAGAGTCTTCTTAGGAGGTTCCTGAATATCCTCTTTCATGCATTTTTTACATATAAAAGCTGTACCTACAAGAACTGCAACAGTTGCGGCAGTAGCTATAGCATATTTCAATTTCTTGCCCTTGCTTTTTTGCATGACTTAATATCGCATAGAAATCCTTTTAAATCCATCTATTATCACAATTAGAATTATTCTTTTCCTATTGCCTTTCCACGGATGAGAAGATGCTTTAGTTTGTCCTTTTCCTTTTTGCTTATTTTCATCTTGTCGACCTGCCTGAATCTGTTTGCATAATGCCTGTGGGCTTTCACTGCTGCAGAATAGGCGTCCCTTATGTGCGGGTCAACAATTCTCTTTCCAAGACTTTTCTTCTCCTCAACAGTTATGCTTTTCCGCGGATGAAAAATCTTTGCATGGAACCGTGCAGCAACCTTCCGTATAAAATGAGGTGGTCTTGAAACATCCGTTGCAATCAAGGAAGGGGTTCCAATATCTGAAATTATCTTTACAATCCTTTCATGACTCGCCTCTTTCTCAACTCCTGATGCTATAATCTCTCCGTCAAGATTAAGAAGAACGTATCCTGTTTTGATTCCTGCATCAAGACCGACTATAAGATACAATAAATCACTCCAGTTTTCCAAGAACAAGTTCCTGCCTTACATAAACATCGCTCTTGGGAGGAACATTTTTGTTTACAACAACTCCTGAATGAACCCAGCTCCCAGGACCTATGAGTTTTCCGGGCATCACTGCAGAAAGCACCCCGAATTTTACATCATCACCTATAATCGCACCGAGTTTTCTTCTTCCCGAATTCACCCATCCTCTCTGTGTAAGAACATTTATGACCTTGCTGTCGAACCTGAAATTTGCAAGCTGTGTTCCTGAGCCGAAATTCACATTCTCACCTACAACACTGTCACCGATATAAGAAAGATGTTTTGCATTAATACCATCAAACAATATGCTTTCCTTTACAGTAGTTGCCCCGCCAACATGACAGTTCTTTCCTATCGCACTTGGTCCCCTTATGTAGGCATTGGGTCCAACCACTGAATTTTCACCGATATAAACATCACCTTCGATATAACTGTTTATTATTTTTGCACCCTTTTCCATGATTACCTTGCCATCGATTGTGGAATTTTCAATATCTCCTGATTTAGCCTCCATTTTAGAAAGAAGGTGTTTATTTGCATCAAGAAGGTGCCATGGATAACCTACATCCTGCCAATAACCTTCAACCTCAACCGCCTTTGCTCCGATAAACAAATCAACTATCTCATATTCCTCTCTCTCAGTCTTCTTCAGTTTCTTTATTTCATCAAAAACAGATGATTCCATGCAATAAATCGAAAGATTCGCAAGCTCGGTTTTCGGATTCTTTGGTTTCTCCTGGAAAAGACTTACTTTTCCATCTGTTATTTCAACAATTCCGTATTCATGGGGATTTTTGACTTTCTTTACTCCGAGCGTAATCGTTCCTTTATGTTCCTTAACCACTTTCGAAATATTCTCACTATCAGTTATTATATCTCCTGCAATTGCAACAAAACTATCGCTGATTTCTTTTTCAGCAGCAAGAATCGCTGACGCAGTTCCCGTCTCACTCCCCTGCTCAACAAAAATTATCTTAAGTCCCAGCTCGCTTTCTTTCTTTTCGAAGTATTCGACTATTCTGTCCTTTTTATGCCGTACGATAATTACCGTTTCATCTATTCCCGCGCTTTTCAATGCGATAAGAAGATGTTCAAGAATCGGCTTTCCTGCGACAGGCAGCATTACCTTTGGACGAGTCTCTGTAAGTGGCCTCATTCTCTTGCCGTCTCCCGCTGCCATCACAACCGCTTTCATAAGAAAACCCTATTTCTGCATTTCTCATGTGGGTCTCTCTACATCCCACCTGAGTAGAGCCCCAACCGTATTATATTAGCTATGGACAGGTTATTAAAATTTTTCATCGTAGTGAAATCATGAAGATAGCCAGCATATGGGCAAGGGAGATACTGGATTCGAGGGGAAACCCTACAGTTGAAGTAGAGGTTCTCGCCGGAAACGTATTCGGCAGTGCAGCTGCCCCCAGCGGTGCCTCCACAGGAAAACACGAGGCAGTTGAGTTAAGGGATGGTGGAAACAGGTATCTTGGCAAAGGAGTTGCCCGGGCAGTGGACAACGTAAACTCAATAATTGCCCCAGAGCTTATAGGAATGGAGGTCGGAGACCAGCAGGCAATAGACCTGAAGATGCGTGAACTTGACGGAACAAGTGACAAGAGCAGACTTGGTGCAAATGCAATGGTTGCCACATCCATAGCAGTATTCAAGGCAGCTTCTGCAGCTTCCGGAAAGAACGTATTCGAATATCTCGATGGAAATGTAATGCCCAAGGCTATGTTCAATGTACTGAACGGAGGAAAGCATGCAGGAGGAAAACTCTCAATACAGGAATTCATGATAATACCAGATGCTGACAATTTTACAACCAGGCTCCAGATGGCAAGTGAGATTTACCATATACTCGGAAAACAGCTGGTAAAGAAATACGGCCCTTCTGCAAGGAATGTGGGCGATGAAGGGGGTTATGCACCCCAGATAGACAACAGTTATGATGCGCTTGAAGCCCTTTCAAATGCCGTCGAGGAGGCAGGTTATTCTGGTGCATGCAACCTTGCAATAGATGCGGCAGCAAGTTCTTTCTATAATGAGAAAAGAGGAATTTACAAGGTGGACGGAAAGGAAATTGATGAGGACAAGCTTCTTGATTTCTATGTTGACCTTGCAGGGACTTACAAGCTGAAGAGCATTGAGGATCCGTTCTACGAAGAAAGCTTTGATGCATTTGCAGCCCTGACAGAAAAACTGTTCGGTGTTGTCCAGATAGTCGGAGACGACCTTCTGGTTACGAATATTTCCAGGATAAAAAGAGCAATAGAAAATGCTTCTGTTACCGCGTTGCTGCTCAAGATAAACCAGATAGGAACCGTTTCGGAGGCATTGGAAGCGGCAGAACTTTGCAACAAAAACGACCTCAAGATAGTGGTCAGCCACCGTTCTGGAGAAACGGAGGATTTCTTCATATCTGATTTTGCTGTAGGAATCAATGCAGGGCAGATAAAAAGCGGGGCGCCGGCAAGAGGCGAGAGAGTGGCAAAATACAACCAGCTTCTGAGGATAGAAGAGAGGCTGAAAATTGGACTGTAATCCTTTTTAAATTTACATTAATAAGATTAACAGATATTGTTATCCGAGTGTGAAAGTTTATGGCTGGAAGAAAGCCCAATCCTACAGATGCTAAAACATACCATCAGCTGGGCAATGATTACTATGAGAAAGGGGATTACGACAGAGCGATAGAGAACTACAACATGGCCATTCTTCTCAATCCCGTATTCTCAGAAGCATATTTCAACCGTGCCCTCAGCTACTACCAGCTTAAGAATTTCGATAAATCGGTTTCTGATTATACGAAAGCCATAGAACTCGACCCCCACAACCCGATTATATACAATAACAGGGGGGATGCTTACTACAGGAAGCAGGATTTCCAGAGTGCGGTAAAGGACTATGACAAAGCCATAAACC
>DAOVFD010000129.1 GCA_030668565.1 Microcaldota archaeon | reverse complement strand
CTCTTTTGCCCAATTTTTGTGTCAGGCTCAAATTTTAATCCTCGATACAGTTTTAACGCAAAGAAAAAGTAGCCGTTCACGGCTTGAAACTTGAAATTGGAAAGTAGAAATTAGGGAGAGATGAAATAAATTACTTATCCCAAAAGGGAGAAAGCTCTCTCAGGCGGGCAATAATAGGCGGAAGCTTTTCAATTATATAATCTATCTCCTCTTCGGTATTATATTTGCTCAGGCTGAAACGAATAGAGCCATGAGCGGCAGTAAACGGCACTCCCATTGCACGTAAGACATGCGAAGGTTCCAGTGAACCTGATGTGCATGCCGACCCCGATGAAGCACAAATGCCGAATTCATCCATCATCAAAAGAATAGCCTCGCCTTCAACAAATTCAAAGCTTATGCTTGTAGTATTCGGAAGACGATTCTCTATGTCTCCGTTTACCATTGAATTCGGCACGCGTTTTAAAATTCCATTTTCAAGCTTATCTCTTAAAAACTTTACCCTGCCGCTTTCCACCTCTAAATTATCAGCCGCCAACTCACCGGCCCTTCCAAGTCCTATAATGGAAGCAACATTTTCCGTTCCTCCCCTTCGGCCCTTTTCCTGATGCCCCCCTATTAAAAAAGGAAAAAATTTGGTTCCCTTGCGTATGTATAGAGCGCCTACGCCTTTAGGCGCATGAATCTTGTGGCCCGAAATCGAAAGCATGTCCACATTTACCTTACTCACATCAACAGGAATCTTTCCAACCGCCTGGACAGCATCTGTATGAAAAATAATCCCCCTTTCCTTTATAACTGCAACGATTTCTTCTATCGGAAAAATAACTCCTGTCTCATTGTTTGCCCACATAATACTGACAACAGCCGTATCTTCACTGAGATTTTTATAAAGAAAATCAATATCCAGATTTCCCTTTCTGTCAACCGGAACAAATGTCACACGATAACCCTTCTTTGAAAGATATTCGTACAAATTTTTAATGGCAGGGTGCTCAACCCGTGTGGTTATGATATGCTTCTTATCAGGGCTCGACAATATTGCTGCCTTTATTGCGGTATTGTCACTTTCAGTACCGCAACCGGTAAATACGATTTCCTCTGGTGCAGCCCTCAAAAGAGCCGCCACTCTCGCACGTGCTTCCTTTAATTTGTAACTTACATTTCCGCCAAAGGAGTGTATACTTGAAGGATTTCCGTAGGTTTCAGTAAAGAATGGAAGCATCTCTTGAAGAACTTCAGGAGCAACCTGTGTAGTGGCATTGTTGTCAACATAAATAATTTTCATTACTGGACCTCCTCAACTACAAGCTCGGAAGAAACAAGTTCTCGAAGTTTTGTCTCTACATAATGCTTAAGGGTTACCTGTGATTTGCTGCATGACGCACACATGCCTTGCAATCTCACAAAAACTATATTTCCATCCACATCGATAAGCTCGATATCACCACCATCCTTTTTCAAAGCGGGCTTGATTTCACGCTCAAAAGTCTCTTCAATCATCTTGATTTTCTGAATATTGGTCAACTTTGCCGGTTTTTTCTTCACAGGATGTTCTCTGCCAAGTATCGAGTCTATTATTTCCTGAATTTTTTCGTGGCAATTGCCGCACCCTCCGCCTGCTTTGACATAATCAGTGACATCCTCAATCGTTGAAAGATAGTTCTCCCTGACAGCACGTTCTATTTCCAGGTCGGTTACACCAAAACACTCGCATACAATTTCACCCTCAATCCTTTTATCTTCCTCGCCGAGGTAATTGGCAATCGCTTTTTCAAGTGCATCTCTGCCCAAAACCGAACAATGCATTTTTTCTTTTGGAAGACCTCCGAGAAAATCGGCAATATCTTCATTTGTAACCTTTTTAGCTTCTTCCAGTGTAAGACCTTTTATTATTTCGGTTAAAGCCGATGAAGATGCAATTGCGCTGGCGCAGCCAAAGGTCTGGAATTTTGCATCCTTGATTTTTTTGTTTTCATCAAGTTTAAAAAAAAGTTTCAGGGCGTCACCACACGCCATGGAACCAACTTCCCCCATACCATCAGGATATTCAATGATGCCGACATTTCGAGTGTTAAGGAAATGATCTTTTAATTTTTCAGTATACTCCCACATGGGAATCCTCCTGCGTTATAACCCTGCAACGATACTTGTCATTCCTACCGAAGGGAGGAATCTTTAACTACTTGTTTTATAATAAGATTTCTCGTCGCTTCGCTCCTCGAAATGACCGCTTGGAAGCAGGAATTTTCGTTCAGGCACTATCTACAAT
>DAOVFD010000092.1 GCA_030668565.1 Microcaldota archaeon | reverse complement strand
GCGAGATTACTCCTCCAGTACCGCCAGGTGGAGGCCCGCCGGGAACTCCGTTTTATCCGCATGTTCCGCCCCCGCCACCGTTTGAATATTTCTCAATAATACCTGAGGAGATATATGTAATAGTTGATTATCCTGAGGAGGGAGTTGCTGATTTTGAGGTATTCTCAACAATACCGCTTGGTAATGTCCAGTGTTTTGTAAAAAGTGATTTTGAGAATTACACCACTGTGGATGTGGGGAGCGTTATACCTGCAAACGGAACGATTAAGGGAACGATAACGGTTAACATGCCACCCATTGATATATTGGATTATAATAAAGGGACCGAAGGACTGCTCCAGTGTGTTGGTGAAACCGAATTTCCTTCATTGCTTTCCTCAACGGTTGCAAACGTGCATCTGATACTGCACAAACCTGAATTTACAGTTGAAAACGAGACTCTTGACATAATTGTTGGAGAGGAAATGGAGGGGATGATTGCATTCAACAACACGGGTGATTTCAATGCAACTGCAATTAACATAACCGCTGAATTTGCCGGTGCATACAGTGCCCTTGTTGAAATCAAAAGCGTAACCCAATACCTTGAGCATTGGGAAAAGGGCTATGTTGAATTCACTGTCAGGATTCCTTACGATTTTGAACCCGGCAACTATATCATCCCAATAGACATTTATGAAAACGGAAGATTTATGGGAAGGGGTTATATCACCCTGCAGGTTCTTCCAAAACCGCCACTTCCTCCTTTTATATGTATAGTTCCTGACCTGTGGTGGACGATACTGATACTGTTGCTTGGCATAATAACCAGCACATGGGTATTCCACAGAAAAGCACAGGAGTTGAAAGAAACAATGCCACGCATTCCGAAAAAGAAGGACCTTGAGTATTACTGGAAATATTACAGGAAACCCATTATTTACGCAGCACTTACAATGCTTGTTTTTGTTGTTATATGGGCGATAGTTGTCCTGATGCTTGCAAAGTGCGAGTAAAAGGTATATTCAGTGTCCCATGGCATGAAGCGTTTTCAGTATCTCCTCTTTTGTTATTGCCATCCTGTACTTCTGGTCATCATATAACTTCCTGAAATAGTAGAAATATTCGTACAACCCGCCTTTATCCTTTGACCAGATTACCTTGTGGCCATCTATTATTTCCCACTTCAGATAAAGCGGAAGTTCTTCAAAACAATAAACATCATATTTCTTACCACGAACATCGATTTTTTGATAGACCCTTTTCAGGAGTCTTTTGCTGTCCTCTTTTGGAGCCACGAGGCAGATATCCACATCCCTTGCTCCCTTCTCTCCCTTTGCGCGCGAACCAAAAAGAAGCACTCCAAGCACATTTTCTTTTTTGAGGAAAGAGAATTCCTTTCTGAGTTTTGAAATTATCTTTTCTTCAGCCATTTTTCCACCATCCCCAAAAAATCTTCAAAAGCCGGCAGCAGCTCAAGCATGGATTCGTATGCGCGTTTTCGGTTCAAACCATTGTATTCATGCACAATCCTGTTCCGCAGACCGTTGGCTTCCTTAAGTTCATCACTAAGTTTCCTATCTATAATCTTCTTCTCAAAAACAAAATCTATATTTGAATAATCATCTTTCGGGATAAAACCAGCATCCTTAATCATCATAGCCAAAATATCCATCGCTGCTTCCGTCGTCTCCTGAAATGCTTTATAGCACGCGAGTGCGCTCTTTTCATCCTCCAGGAATTTCTCTTCCCATTCTCCAATTTGTGTCGTTCTTTTTGAAATCGAATCGAGCTTGTCCTTATATCTTTTCAGACGTTTAATTTCCATACTTTTCTCTTCGGTCTAAGCACTTAAAAAGCTTCTGATTCACAATTTTTACTTCTACGCAGTCAGACAGCATCAGTGGCTTTTTTCAAAATTGTTTCAATGTCCTTCAAATCTATGCATTTGATATTTTTATCTTCCACTTTTCTCTTGAAGCTTTTTCCGAATATGTAGTAATATTCTTTTCTATCATTCTTATTCCATTCAACATATTCAGCCTTCCTCTTCAACGCGGCCAGCGCCTCTGCACCATCAATCCTATCCTGCCATTTACACTCTCCAAACAGGATTTTCTTTTCCTTTTTATTAACCGCGACGAGATCTATCTCATAAGTATTTTCTCCCTTTGGAGCACCACGAATTTTGCCCCACTGGTTGCCCACCTGGTCTATCTTAAACGGCGATATCAGCGGAAATATTTCATGTACTATCCTTTCAAATCCAAATCCCCAATAATCATTGATTCTATCCAAGAATTTTTCTTCAGCTCTACTCTCCAGATTTTGCTCAAAATAATATTCCAAAACAGAGGGAAGCGAGAACCAGAAGAAGATAAAATTTGACTTTATAGCATAACGTCCTCTTTTCCCGCCAGTTGGGGGAAGGACTCTCCTAATTAATTCGAACTCTTCCGAAAGAAAAGAAATATATTTTGTTATCTTTGTCTGGGGCCTGCCAATCCGGTTTGCGATTTCGCCCAGTGTCGGATTCCCCCGCCCCATTGAGGATAAGATAGAAAAATAGATTCTGTATGCGCCACCAAATTCCTCCCTCAATATTGACCTCAATTCCCCGTACAGCGGTCTTGGATATCGTACAAAAAAATCCAGCAGATAATCTTCGAATTTCTTCTTTTTTATTTTTTCAAAAAGTTCATAATATTTTGGAAGACCCCCAAATATCATCCGCATCTTCAGGCCATCCTCAAATGAATAACCAAGGTCATTTGCAATTTTTGTGGTTGTGTGAATCGGAAGCTCATCTATTCTCACTGTGATGTCAAATCTTCCATACAGCGGTGCCGTCTGTTTTTCAATTATCCTTTTTATAATACTTATATGGGAGCCGCATACAACAATCTTTATGTCTTTCCTCTTGTCCATCAATCTCTGAAAGTCGTAAAGAAAAGCTTTGTTTATTTTATACACATTCTGGATTTCATCGATAAATATCACTGATTCAGGAGATGTTTTTATCAGGTATTTAACAAGGTCAATAATCCGTGTAAATTCCGGAAGCTCCATTTGTGAATACTCTTCTCTCCATCCGTTAATCAGCTCCTTCTCGCTTTTCTCCGCAGATACAAAAAGGGTAATGCATTTCTTGCCATATGCCTCTTCAATCAGCCTGGTTTTCCCCACTCTTCTTCTTCCAAGCATAACAACCCTGGGGACTGAAAGGCTCCTGAGAAGCTTCAATTCCCTTTCTCTGTTGTAAAACTTCATTTTTATACCTATTAAGTATAATACCAAAAAGGTATAAAAACTTAATGGTGATTATATGCTCATTTTATACCAATAAAGTATAATACCAAAAAGGTATACTGCCTAATTCCATAAGTATTTGCAATACCGATATCTGAAGAAGTTTACTTACAGGGGTAAGTAACAGGTAGGGCAAGCATAATTTCGTTATAATCCACACATGCTGAAGAAATGAAAAAAAGTTGGAATTGCTCTATTTCTTTGTCGAAAACCTCAAAAAACCGAGAAAAGCTTTATAAATCTTATCTCCGTTGTAAACGCAACCTTGAACTGATTGAACCGGTTCAAAATAAAATTTGAGGTGTAAAATATATGGAATTTAAAAGATTGTTTGTTCTGTTTGCAGTCTTCTTGGCTGTGAGTGGAATGGCTATGGCAATTAGAGGAGCAGTAGTTGATAGTGCAACTGATCTGACCAGATGGGATGGAACTGGTGGCGGAGAAGACATAACTGAGGGTGGTAATATCACTGAAGCGGACCTGAACGGTACTTCACTTACGGACAGATGGGCAGGTTACTACGGTAACATTACCACTGCTGTGATATACCTTATCGACAACGATAC
>DAOVFD010000149.1 GCA_030668565.1 Microcaldota archaeon | reverse complement strand
GCATCTCTTTTAAGGAGCACCTAAACAGGAAACGCATTGAGGCGGCTAAAAACCTTATGAAAGACGAGGATATGAACGTTACAGAGGCATGTTATTCAGTAGGGTTCAATAATCATTCCTATTTTTGTCGTGTTTTTAAGAAGTTAGAAGGAGTTGCCCCCTCCTCGTACCGAAGAGGCACTCATCGCTGAGATGGCAACAGCATGATATTGTTTGAGCTGAAAACATGGAGCTGAAGGAGATTCTCTCTAAGTCTCGTTTGAAGTTTTAAAATGAATGCAGAGTACTCAATTCACAGGTATGACGGTATATTGTTTGAGGGCAGTTCATCACTCAAAAGGCGGTATCCCGGAAGTGTCCGGCGTATGTTCCTTTTGAATATTCTGGCCTTTCTATATCTAATCTCCGTGTGCAACGGCTGCAGCTTTCCTTTCAAATCGCAACGGGATGATCAACAGAAATATTCAGCGAAAACTCTCTCGGAAAAGCAAGAACAACATGCCTGGGATAACAAAAATGTCCGGCGTGATTACCTCGTGCTGGCAAAGGATCTTGTGAGCAAGGGTTTCTACGAAGTTGCCCTGGTCCAGCTTGAATGCGCAGCAAAAGAGAATCCCCGGCAGGCTGAAGTCCATCACTTTAAGGGTGTATGTCACCGGGAGCTGGGGAGTTACAAAACAGCCGTTAAGGATTTCAAGAAAGCGCTAAGTATTAATGGGGAATTTGCCCCTGCCTACGATGGGCTGGGAATTACCTTTGACCTGTTGGGGGAAAAAAAGAAGGCTTGTGAAAATTTTTTATTCGCCATCAAGCTCAATCCCGCCCGGGCGGACTTCTATAACAATGTAGGATATTCACAAATGGGCGCCGGGAACCTGAAAGATGCGGAGCAGTATTTCGAGAAAAGCATTATCCTGGACCCGGATTTCAGGCTGGCGAACAACAATCTGGCGATTTGCTATGGATTGCAAGGGCGAGATAATGAAGCCTTCTCATTATTCCTGAGATACATGTCTGCTTCGCAGGCATGGAACAATATGGGTTACATCTTTCAAAGAAAAGGAGAGAAAAAAAAGGCCATTACAGCGTTTAAAAGGGCCACTGAACTCGATCCTAAATTAAAAGCAGCGAAAAAAAACCAGACAGTAATCAAGGACGAAGCCGACACTACAAAGAATTTGGGGCCTAAGGAAGAGCGCCTTTTTCCACCGGGTGTCAATGAAGGAGTCAAAAAGGAAGATACGCGACCAGGTCTGGAAGTAATACAATTCGAGCCGTTGATGAAAGACTCAAAGGGAATTCGGACAATGCACCAAGACCGGAATTCTTCTTCATCTCACGATAAAGTTCCATGAACTCAACAGGTAACTTTGTAAAAATGCCGGGTTATTCATGCGCAGGCCCTGAGCGCGGCTTTTTGGGAAGCCATCAAACATCGCTTTTGAGGAAACAGGGACGTAAAAGGATCTAAAAATGCAGCGTCGAAATATCGAAAAAGCAAAGAGTTACATAATAAAAAACATCGATAAACCATTAAGCCTGGGAGAGGTGTCCAGAGAAATCGGGATGAGCAAGTATCACT
>DAOVFD010000043.1 GCA_030668565.1 Microcaldota archaeon | reverse complement strand
GCGTCGTTTATTGCTTCTCGTGCATCCTCCTCAGAAACATGCTTACCTACCCACACCCGAATTTTAAGTTCCGGAACTACGATATAATAATCGACACCCATGCAATCACGTCCGCTGCTCTTTCTCAAGCAGCCATTTCCAAAGAGGAATAAATTTTATTTTCTTCTTTTTCAGTTTCCTTGGTTATGACTAGTAACTCTCTAGTTTTCTCAAATTCTTTCTTAAACTCATACAATCCTTTGACCTCTCTGTCATCTATCTCATCCCCATAACAAACGTTTATTCACTTTTCCGTTTTCCCACCAAGGGTTCCAGTTCTCAAGTTTCTTTATTTCCATGTTACATTCTAATGTAACAAAATGTATATGGATGTTACGTTTTACTGTAACATAATTAACCTCTGCTCTCTTTCCAGCAGCAGTTATAAGGGTTTTTCATTACCAATGCACATTATTGTTCATTAGCAGTGAACATATCTAGTGCACATTATGAATCCGGCAAGTTCCGGCAGATTTATCTTTGCCAGATTCTGCCGGAAAGAAAAGATGAAAAAGAAACCTTAAGAAAGTAAGCATTAAAAGTATAAAATCAATAGAGATACCTCTTCAAGGGTGATTGAAATAGAGAAGAAAGCATTCTATCTCACGACCGCGATTCCTTACGTTAATGCAGCTCCGCATCTGGGCCATGCACTGGAATTCGTGCAGACAGACGTAATAGCGAGATACCAGAGACTGAAAGGAAAGGAAGTCGGCCTTGTAACCGGAGCGGACGAGAACAGCCTGAAAAATGTGCATGCTGCGGAGAAAGAAGGAATCACCACAGCCGAATTATGCAAAAGGAATGCAGAAATCTTCAGGAAGATGGCAGATGCAATAGGACTTTCATATACCTCTTTCCAAAGAACCTCGAACAGGGAGAAGCACTGGCCCGGTATTCATCGCCTATGGTCCCTCTGCTACAAGAATGGTGATATCTACAAAAAGAAATACCGGGGGCTCTACTGCGTTGGCTGTGAATCATTTTATGAAGAAAGCGAGCTTCCTGAAGGGGTATGCCCTGAACACAGGACAAAGCTGGAACTTGTTGAGGAGGAGAATTATTTCTTCAAATTATCGGTTTATCAGGACAAACTCGAAAAACTGGTTGAAAGCGATGAACTGAAAATAATGCCGGAAACCAGAAAAAACGAAGTACTGAGCTTCATAAGAGGAGGGCTGAAGGATTTCAGCATTTCACGTTCGGTTAAAAGGGCAAAGAACTGGGGAATTCCTGTTCCTGACGACCCTGAACAGATTATGTATGTATGGTTTGATGCATTAGGAACTTATCTCACAGGAATTGGCTATGGAACAGATGAAAAAACATTTGAAAAATTCTGGCCTGCCGATGTTCATGTAATAGGAAAGGGTATCTTGAGATTCCATGCAATATACTGGCCCGCCATTTTACTTTCAGCAGGGCTGAAACTTCCAAAATCGATATTCGTCCATGGATATATTACCGTTGAAGGACATAAGATGAGCAAATCACTTGGAAATATAATTGACCCGTTCTACCTTATTGAAAAATACGGAACCGACCCGCTAAGATATTGTTTACTAAGCGAAGTTCCGACTTTTGATGATGGTGATTTCTCTGAAAAAAACCTTATTGAAAAGAACAACAACGAACTGATTGCAAATCTTGGAAACCTTGTTAACCGGACAATGGTTTTCATAGCAAACAATTTCGATTCAAAGATTCCCGAAGCAAAAAACCTCACCGAAGAAGATAAGAAATTCATTAAAACACAGAAAGAACTAATTTCAAAAATAGAATCAGAACTTGACAATGACGGGATAAGGGAAGGAATAAATCTTATTGTAGGAAATTTCGCAAAGAATGCAAACAAGTATTTCCAGGACAATGCACCATGGGAGCTTGTCAAAAGCGATAAGGAAAGGGCGGGAACTGTAATTAATATCCTTGCAAACCAGGTAAAGGACATTGCAATACTTGTAGAACCTTATCTTCCTGATTCAGCAAGAAGCATATTCAAACAGTTGAACCTTGACAATTCCGAAATGCAGTGGAAAAACCTCGGAAAACCGCTTAAAGCAGGGCACAAAATGGGAAAGCCCGAAATAGTTTTCAAGAAAATTGACAAACTGAAGAAACCCGAAATAAAGAAAGAGGCAAAACCTTCATTTGCAGACCTCGACCTTGAGGTAGGCCAGATAACAGAAGTAAAAGTTCATCCTGATGCAGAAAAGCTTTACATAGAAAAAGTGAAGATGATAGACGGAGAAAGGCAGATAGTTTCAGGACTGGTTCCTTATTTTGAAGGTGATGAACTGCTCGATAAAAAAGTAATCATAGTGAAAAACCTTGCTCCCGCGAAACTCAGGGGTGTTGAATCACAGGGAATGCTTCTAGTTGCAGAGGATAAGGATGACAACCTTGAATTGCTTTCATCAGCAGACTGGAAAATAGGCGATAAGGTTACTGCAAAAGGAATAGAAAGCAAACCGAAAAAGGAAATCGCATTCAAGGAATTCTCGAAAATAAAATTCAAGGTGAAGGATGGAAAAGTTCTTGCAGAAGGAAAGCAGCTTTACGTAAATAAAAATGAGTTGAAAACACAGGAAATAAAGGAAGGAAAGGTGTGCTGATGAAAATACAATATCTTCTGTCTCTCGCGCTCATTATAATTGCCTTTGGAGCAGCCGTTTATCTTTATCCACAACTTCCTGACCCCATGCCCTCGCACTGGAATGCAAAGGGTGAAGTCGACGGTTACATGCCAAAGTTCTGGGGTGTTTTCCTGTTTCCAATAATTACGATATTTCTTTTTGGCCTCTTTTTACTTATTCCAAGAATAGACCCTTTGAAAAAGAACATAGAGAAATTCAGAAAGTATTATGACTGGTTCATCCCTCTCATGGTTGCATTCTTTATTTACATCTATTTCGCTACAATCGCATGGGCATTGGGCTATCAGTTTAACATGGGTGTTGCAATCTTCCCTCCAGTCGCAGTATTATTCTATTTCGTGGGAATTCTCTGCGAGAATTCAAAGAGAAACTGGTTCATCGGAATAAGAACCCCCTGGACTTTAAGCAGTGATACTGTCTGGAGGAAGACAAACAAGCTCGCAGGAAAGTTATTCAAGATTCTGGCAGTTGTTTTCATCATCGGGCTTCTACTTCCCCAGGAATTCTTTGTCTACATGATAGTATTGGTAGTAATTATCGCACTCTATCCCATAGTTTATTCCTATTTTGAATATCAGAAAGAGATAAAGAAAATCAAGAAATAAGAACTCCGTTGACAATTCCGTCCTGGCCTACCCTGTTTGTTACCTTTACCTTGCCTATGTCTGTTTCAAGGACGGCTCCTTTTGTGATTATGTTCATACGCACGTATTCCGGGTTGTGGCTTTCTATGACACGGATTACCTTTGCCTTCTTGGCTCCCTCCTTTGTAATCACGTTTACAGTGGCTGCCTTCTTGAGCTTTAATGCTGTCTTTCCGCCCCTTTTCCTTCTCCTGGTCCGCTTGTCTTTGTCAGCCACCTTCGTAGCAGTGAAAACACCGCCTATATGTGAGAGCTTCTTGTCTCTGGCCTTTCCCCTTTTGCCTCCTGTTCCACTGCCTACTTTTTTGGTATGTGGTTTATGATATTGCTTCATTACTACTCACCCATGAGGATTGTATTTATGAGAAGATGGTTTTTAAATCATTATCATGCCTCCTAATCTCAATATGAGGGTATACAAAGTCAGAAAAAGCAGCAGTGGAGACCTGCTGATAAATCCCGAGAAGGTGCACTCTATGGAAGAGCTTGAGCTTGCATATTTACTTACAAAGGATTCTTTCAGAAAAAAGAGAAACATAGCAAGGAAGTTCAGGTACGAATTCCTCCTGTGGCTTTCAGGAAAGACGGACATCAAAAGCGCGGTGAAATGGGCAGAGCCGGCTTCAAAAGAGGCGCTTCTTATATTATTCGAGGGTAGCCGGAAGCTCAAACCTGCAAAGCTGAAAAAGAGAGCAGAACCCCTGAACCTGGAAAGAATATCCCTGAGCAGAATAAGAAATTAGATGCCGAGCTGCCTTTCAAGAACAGAGCGGTCTATCGGAAGTTCTATTCCCAAAACCTCGTGTATAAAGAGAAACATGTCAATAATCTTCGCCCTTTCCTTCGTTACCTTGTCAGCCATTTCCTTTATCGTAAGTTCTTTTCCTATGAGTTCGTAAAGCATAAGGCCTTCACGACCATATCTCTTGTAAACAGTATAACCGTCGTCACCGTATTTTTTCTTCACGATATCCCTTGTTACGGGCTTCATTATTACCATTTCATTTTCAAGCATAAAGTCCAGTATGTCATAGAGCCTGTAAAGAGATATGTCAAGCTTAAGTGCAATATCTATCACATCCTTTTTGCCGTTCATTTCCTTAAATACCTTACCCCCCTCCTTGTATTTCAGGAGCATCTTGGCTTTCATCTGGACTGATTTTATGATGTCCATGGGCGCCTTTACCGGTATTTCCACAGGTGAGGGTATGGTAACCACTGCAGGCGTGACTTTCTCACCAACCATCGGCCCGAACGCCTCTGCTGCCTCTTTCTTCTCCTTTGGGGTGGGCACCTCAACCTCCTTTTCCTTGCCTTTTGGATAATCCAGTTTTATTATTCCCTGGTCATCCATGAAATCCAGTATCTCGATAAGCTTGGATTCACTGAGTCCTGTTTCGTTCATTATCTCCTCTGCTGTCTTCTGCCCGTCTATAAGATTGTAAACCTGTATGCCGATATCACCATACTTGTCCTTGATTATTTTTTCAATGGGAGTCAGCTCTTCCCCTTCTTCAGGAGCCTCCGCCTCTATCTCACCGAGTTCGAATTTTTCCTCTTCTTCAGGGACTTCCTCCTCAGGTTCCTCTTCCGGAACCTCTTCTTCCTCGACTTCCTCTTCAACCGGTTCTATTCCTATCGGTTTTATCTCCTCTTCGTATTTTTCTTCCTTTTCTTTAGGAGGTGCTTCCTCTTCAGCTTCTATCTCCGGTTTTTCTATTTCTATCTCTTCCTCCGGCTTTATTTCCTCTTCAACTTCCTCAGGAGTTATTTCTTCGATTTCCTCAACTGCTTCTTCTTCAGCCTCTTCAACAGCTTCCTCCTCAGGCGGTACTTCCAGTTCTTCGGGCGCTTTCGCCTCAGGAATCTCCTCTTTTTTCCTTTCCACAAGGGCGAGTTCAATCATTTCCGCTTCCTGCATGTAATCTATTATTGAATCAAACATATCTTTCTCTATGCCAAGGTCTTTCTGGAGTTCTTTCACCGTTCTTTTACCTGTTATTGCCCGGTATATCTTCAGCCCCATTTCACCATATTTTTTCAGAATCAGATTCTGGTTTTTGAACCTTTGAAGCGGACCTTTTTCGGTTTTTGTCACTTTATAGTCCTTTTTTCCCTTGGCCATCTTTATCACATTTCTTCACTATGATACTGCTTTTAATTTTACCGTTTTACCCATTCCTTTTCAACCATGGCATCCACAACTCTCTGTTTGGCAATTTCAAGGGCTGCCTTCCTGGTATCTTTTTCTATTTTGTCCGCATGCTCAAGCATGGTCTTGGTATTGTTCCTTATTTTTTCCTCAACAATCTTGAACATCTTGTCCGGATCCCATCCTTCGGTTTCACACCAGGAGCTTATCACACCACCGGCATTTGCAACGAAATCCGGAATTACGGTAACTCCTCTTTTCATCAGTACTAATTCTGTTTCGTAAGGTATCGGAAGATTTGCAGCTTCAGAAACTATCTTCGCTTTGATGTTGCCAACATTCTCCGAGGTAATTACATTTGGTCTTGCGCCCGGAACAAGGATATCAACAGGAAGTCCGAAAAGTTCTTTTTTCCCCAGTACCTTTCCTTTATCATGCGCTGTAACGGTTCTCTTCTCGCTTTTTGTTTTCATAAGCGTTTCATAATCCAGCCCGTTTTCATCATAAATTGTTCCTTTTGAGTCCGAAACCGCAACCACCTTGACACCGATTTCGTTCAGGAATTTCATTGTGAACGTCCCGACATTTCCGAATCCCTCTATCGAAGCAGTCAAACTGTTCGGCTCCAGACCAAGATGCTCGATGGCCACTTTTGTAGCAACAACTACTCCATATCCGGTACTTCCGAGTTCGTGGGGAAGGCCGCCCATTTCGGTAGGTTTGCCTGTAGTTGCTTTCGGGTTTTTCAACTCATCCGCAATCTCCGCCATCTCCTTTTCAGTCATGTTCATATCCGGCCCTGCGATATACTGGTGGGGCACAAGTTCTGCAATTTTCCTTGCAAAAGCCCTCACAATGATTTCTTTCTGCTCGGGTGTCATTTTCTTGGAGTCTGCCTTTATCCCTGATTTGGCACCTCCAAAAGGAATGTCAGCCATAGCATTTTTCCATGTCATTGCCTTTGCAAGTCCCATGACCTCCTCAGTAGTGATATCGGGAACCATTCTTATTCCTCCTTTGCCAAGTCCCCTTGCTGTGTTATGGATAGCGCATACTCCCTGCATTCCCGTTTTCTGGTCGTAGACTTCGACTATCTTTTCGAAACCGAATTCATCCTCTTTTCTCATGAAACCCATCTCCGGATAATTAGCTCTAAACGCCTCTTGTTAAGATTTCTACGGAATATTTTATAAATCATAGCGCCATCCTAATCCATAAAAAATCTTTCCTTCGAATTCTTACGCATGAATATTCCTGAAATAGAAAAGAAATGGCGGGAGAGATGGAAAAAGGAAAAGGCATTTGAAGCGGATATCGACCCTAAAAGAAAAAAGAAATACCTGACTGCTGCATTTCCATATCCGAATTCTCCGCAACATATAGGGCATGGCAGAACCTATACCACTACTGATATTCATGTAAGATATCTGAGATTGAAAGGATACAATGTTCTTTTCCCTATGGCATTCCATGTTACCGGAACTCCGATTATTGCAATGGCTCACAGGATTGCAGAGCGCGACCCCACTGTTCTGAAGGTTTTCACAGATATTTATGGAATCCCAAAGAAAAAGGCACTTTCGCTTACGGAACCTATCGAACTCGTAACCTACTTCTCAAAAGAAATAGAGGAAGGGATGAAAGAGATGGGGTATAGTATTGATTGGAGAAGGAAATTCTATTCCTTTGACCCTAAATTCAATGCCTTCATACAATGGCAGTTCAGGAAATTAAAGGAGCTGGGATACCTGATTAAGGGAGAATACCCAATTGCGTGGTGTCCTAATGACAGACAGGCAGTAAGTGCACACGATACGAAAGGCGATGTCGACCCTGAGCTTGAACAGGTTACAGCGATTAAATTCATGGCTGAAGATGAATCAGCATATTTCATTGTTACTACCTACAGGCCTGAAACCGTTTATGGAGTAACAAACATCTGGCTGAATCCTGATGTTAAATACGTAAAGGCAAAAATCAAGGGAGATACTGTTTACATGGCGAAAAAAGCTGCAGAACTTCTCGACTACCAGCTTGATATTGAAGTTCTTGAGGATGTTGCCGTAGAGAAGCTGCTTAGGATGAAGGCAAAGAATCCTGCTACCGATGAACTTGTTCCGCTTTATCCTGCAAGCTTTGTTAATGAGGAAATAGGAACAGGAGTTGTGATGTGTGTTCCTGCACATGCTCCTTATGATTATCTTGCATTGCGCGACCTTGGAAAAGGAGACATCAAAATGCCCCAGGTGATTGAGCTTCCGGGTTATGGAAAAAATCCTGCAAGGGAAGAGATTGAGAAGCTGGGGGTAAAGGACCAGACTGACCCTCTTGCTGAAAAGGTAACCAAGGAAATCTATAAGAAAGAGGCACATGACGGAAAAATGGTGATAAGCAAGTACAAGGGAATGTCAGTTATGCAGGCAAAGGAAAAGGTTGCAGAGGACCTAATTGCTGAAAATAATGCGTTCAGTGTTTACACCCTTGCAAATTCCCCTGTTTACTGCAGATGCGGGGGAGAAGTCGTTGTAAATATTTTGAAGGACCAATGGTTTATCGATTATGGGAACAAGAAATGGACGAAAGATACCGAGAACTGGATAAAATCAATGAGTACAATTCCCGAAGAAATAAGGCAGGTTCTTCTTTACACTGCTGACTGGCTCAAGACAAGGCCGTGCACGCGTGCAAAAGGACTTGGAACTAAATTCCCGTTCGATGAAAGCAAGATGATTGAAGCACTTGCAGATTCAACAATTTACATGGCATTCTATACTATTTCAAATATGCTTTCTGACTTTGATGAAAAAGAACTTGATGAGAAGTTCTTTGATTATGTTCTGCTTGGAAAAGGGAAAGGCGATGCCAAAATGAAAAAACTGCGTGATAGTTTCCTTTACTGGTATCCTCTTGATTCAAGGCACAGCGGTGCAGACCTGCTCAGGAACCATTTGACTCTTTTTGTATTCAATCATGTTGCAATATTCCCGAAAAAACTCTGGCCAAAGCAGATAGTTACAAACGGTTTCGTGCTTATGGACGGGACAAAGATGAG
>DAOVFD010000125.1 GCA_030668565.1 Microcaldota archaeon | reverse complement strand
GGATAATAGACGTTGAATCCCCTCATTCTCTTGTAGCGCGCAGCAAAGTCGAAATATGAATATGAAAGAACATGGCCCATGTGGAGCTCTCCGCTCGTAAAAGGAGGTGGCGTATCTATGGAGTAGACTGGCTTTACGTTGTCACCTTCATCGAAGTTATACATTCCTTTTTCTGCCCAGTGCTTTTGCCATCTCTCTTCTATTTCTCTTCCATAACGCTTTGATAACATGAATATCGCCAACTTGTTGATGAGCAGTGAACGAAGTTTACTCATTTCCCCTGAAAATTGTAGATGAGAATATACGTTAACAAATTAAAACTTAGGTCTTTCTAATCGTTTTATGTCCGAATTGGAGAAAGTCCATGCACAGATAAGAAAATGCAGGAAATGCAGGCTGTGGAAGACAAGAAAGCATGCAGTTCCAGGCGAGGGCAACCCGAAAGCGAAAATAATGTTTATAGGGCAAGCTCCAGGAAAAACAGAAGATGAAACAGGAAGGCCCTTTGTGGGCAGGGCAGGTAAGCTCCTTACAGAACTTCTTGCAAATGTTGGACTGAAAAGAGAGGAAGTTTTCATCACTTCTGTGCTAAGATGTTTCCCACCAAGGAACCGGATGCCCAAAAAAGATGAAATAAATGCATGCAATCCCTATTTGAAAAAACAAATCGCATTCATTAAACCGAAAACAATAGTCCTGCTCGGAAATATTGCGATAAAAACAGTTCTTGGAGATATTGGGAAACTGGAAAAAATCCATGGAAAGAAAATAAAGCGTAATGGCATAACATATATTCCTACATACCATCCTGCAGCAGGAATAAGATTTCCAAAATTAAAGAAAAAAATTGAGATGGATTTTAAAACACTACTCAATCAATAAAAGACATGAAAAGATACATGCTTTATCTGCCGCTTTTAGCTACGGTGTTGATTGTAATAGCGGCAATCGTGCTCAGCTCCTCAATAGAAAGATTCAGCGGTTCGGCAGGATATCCTCAGGAAGTCCTTCTGCTTATTTTTGCATTTATATCACTGCTGAATGTCCTTTACTTTGCCCCAAAGTTCATGAAAGAAAAGATATTGCCTGCCGGTTCGGAAGATGAGGTTATGAAACATGCGCTCATACCACTTGCCATGACAGAGATGCCGGTGACACTGGGTTTTGTACTTTATTTTCTGTACGGTTCATGGATTTACTTCAGTGCATTCCTGCTCTTTAGCCTGGTCTCCTGGCTTTATTTCTACAGGAAGATAAAAAACAAACTGAATCAGGTGCAGTAAAATGAGAATAGTAATCGCTCTTGGCGGAAATGCCTTAATCAAAAAAGGGCAGAAAGGAACAGAGGAGGAACAGATGAAAACTGCTGAGGAAGCAGTGTTTGCATTGCGTGAGATAATTGAAAATAATGAAATAGTCATAACCCACGGAAACGGTCCCCAGGTGGGAAATCTTCTGATTCAGCAGAGTGCAACCGAAGAAGTGCCCTCAATGCCTCTTGATGTTCTTGATTCGATGACGCAGGGCGAAATAGGATATTTTATCCAGCGTGCAGTTATGAGAAAAACAACCAGAAAATCAGTAACACTTGTTACAAGAGTTGTGGTTGATGAAGATGACCCGGCATTCAGGAATCCGACAAAACCGATAGGACCGTTTTACAAGGAAAAAATAAAGCCGAATATGATTATGGATGCTGGACGCGGCTACAGGGTGGTTGTTCCTTCACCTATCCCCCTAAAGGTTCTGGAAAGAAAGGCAATCCTTCCGCTTCTTCAATTTGGTCTGGTTGTAATAGCAGGTGGGGGAGGAGGAATACCGATAAAAAGCGATGGTACCGGAGTCGAAGCGGTAATAGACAAGGACAGGTGCGCAAGCCTGGTTGGAAGGGAAGTCGATGCTGAACTTCTTCTTATAGTTACAGCAGTTCCAGGGGTTTACAAAAACTTCGGAAAGGAAAATCAGGAGTTGCTCAGCAAACTTACCATTAGGGAAGCGAGGGAGCTCATGGAAGCGGGGGAATTCGCTGAGGGAAGCATGAAGCCCAAGATAGAAGCCGCGATTTACTTCCTCAGGCACGGAGGAATGAAAACAATTATCTGCGGCCTTGAAAATGCAAAAGAAGCGATGGAAGGAAAATCTGGGACAGTCATTACTCCCTGAATCTCTTTCTTTTCCTGTATTTTTCCAAATCCATTATAACGTTTAATTTCTCCCCACAGGGACATTTTCCGTCTTTGTCTAATTTGTTTTCAACTACACCAAAACCAAACCTGCGTATTACCTTGTCCCCACATTTAGGACAGTACGTGCTTTCCGTATCCTCATCCTGCCTGTTTCCTGTATAACATACTTCAGACCCTCTTCAATTGCAATCTCACGTGCTTTTTTGAGCGTTTCGAGCGGCGTTGAGGGCGTGGTGAGCATTTTGTGGGCAGGGTAAAATCCTATGAAGTGCATCGGAATATCAGGTGACAAATCCTTTACCCATTTCGAACTTGCA
>DAOVFD010000120.1 GCA_030668565.1 Microcaldota archaeon | reverse complement strand
CAGCTACCGGTGCACCCCTCCTCTCGGCACCATACAATGGGAAGTCCTGAGCATAGTAGCCTTCCAAAAATGCAGCAGTCCCCAGCACTCTGCTGGCAACTTTCGCCCCCTGACCACCCCTGCCGTGGAATCTCAACCTGAACATTTTAAGTCCTTGCCTATCATTTTCTTTAAGAGTATTTATAAAAAAAGTCTCCTGTTTTCTTCCCAAGGACTGATACACTTGGTGTTACAGGCCAATAACGGATGAAGGGTAGAGGAAAGCACAAGGATTGGAAATGGAGATCACCATCACCACCTTCCCTTCATATATTATCGCCGCTATGTCATTACGTGTTGCTCTTCTCACCACCCCTCTTATCGGATTCCTCACGTTTCTCATATTTGGCGTGTCGTTTCTAATCACCAACAAATTTGCTTTCTTCCCTTCTTCTATTGAACCAACGAATTTATCCCCCCTCAGTACCTTTGCGGAATTAAGCGTGCACATCCGCAGTACTTCTCGAGCTTCAAGATGAAAAATCTTCGAGATGAATTCCATTTCAGAAAATATGTCGGGTGAGTTGAGCATTACGTTATCTGTGCCGACACCTACCGTTAATCCTGATTCAAGCATTTGACGTAAAGGAGGCAATCCCAATCCGGTCATCAGGTTGGACCGAATGCAAACGATAGCAGCTATGTTCTTGTCTTGCATTTTCTTGAAGTCTTGCAGCGATGCTTTTGTAAGGTGCACGATGAAATCAGGCTCAAGCTCTATCGCACCTTTTATGTCCTCAGCATTCCTTTCACCAGCGTGAAGAGCGAGCATTTTTCCCTTTCTTTTTGTCTCCCCAGCTAAAAGTTTCAACTCTTCCTGCGGATGATCAGCGACACTGCTCATGCCTATTCCATCCACCGATTCGAAAAGCCTGATAATATCTTCAGTTTCAGCTCCGGTTCCGGTTCCGGCTGCAGGTCTGCCAAATATTTTCATGCTTAACTTCTCTTGCCCATTTGCATTCGCCAAACTAAAAGCTTCTTTCAGTGCTCTCACACCTGAAACACCCCCTTCTCGAAAATCTGCAAACATTTGTGTTCCGGTGGAAAAAATGTCCTCAATGGTAGCCTTCATGGATGAAACAAGGTTGTCATAAGGTGTTTCAGCCAATATTTTATGTTTAAATCCCCCAGGACCCACTAACTTCTCCACGGGCATAAAATCCGGTTCTTTTGCCACGGAATCGCCGATGTGCGTATGTGCATTGACGAAAGAGGGGATTATGATGCCTTTTACCGCTGTTTCTATCTTTTCCTCACCAATTTCTTTTATCTTCCCACCTTCAATTACTACATACCCTTCCCTCTCCTCGAACTCATTGCCATATACAATTGTTCCTGAAAGTGTTAGTTCATCTGTTTGCATACCACTCATCCACCAAGAGTTGAAAGGATTTTAATATATAGTTTTTGTGTATCTGCTCAATAAAAGGTGGACTTTAGAGAGATATTTTGAGAAATAAGATAACCCAATCTTGTCATAGCGTATTTTCCTGAAAATATATCCCTGATATAATCAAAGAAACTGACACCCAGCTTTCTACAGGTATCGAGTAGGGACATGATGTTCTCCCATGCTGTCTTTCCGTCTTCGCTTCTCGTTCCGTTACTAATTTTACGCTTGACCACGAGTTCCCGGAGTGCTAACTCAGCGGGATTATTGTGGAGTGGTACCTCGGGAAACCTCAGCACGAGCAGAAGTTCTTCCTTCTTCTCTTTGGTAAGGGCTATCCTTTTATCCAGTTCCTCATACCCCGTCTTTGTTGAAAACAACTCGTCAAATTCATTTTCCAGCTTTTCCTTCTCCCCATCAGCGGGATTCTCACGGAATCTATCTAACATATCGTAAAATGCCCATACACATGCAAGGAACTCTCGGAGTTGGATGCGATGGTAATCGATGAGTGGATTTAATTTCCTGTACAGCCTTATCTCATGTATCCAACATAAAGCGTGATAAACCGCTATATCCAGAAACTGCCTTGCATCGTCAGATATCATAATCTTATCCGTCTTTTCGTCCTTTTTCAATCCAAGAATGCTCTTGATTGTATTTCTGTCCTTTTTAGGGGTGATGAAAAAAGCGGAAAACAACTCGTTACAGATCACGTGAACGTGGTGATTTTTTCCCTTATGCTTTAAGCCAGTGTCATCGGTGTGAAAGTAATTTGATGACTCCAAACCAGCCTTTAAGATTTCCTCCTTCTCCTTTGTCAGCTCCTCTTTCTTCTCCTGCGTCAGGATATTTGAAATTTCGCCTGCTGAAATGACAATCCCGCTTTCCTCCAATATCCTCTTTATTTTGTTCTCGGTAACCCTGCAAGCATAATAAAGATACACGACGAACGCTTTCAGCTCATCCTTGAACTCACCGTGTACGTCCTCTGGCAGTGCAGCTTCGTACAATTTGTTTTCGCCTGGCGAATAAAAACGCTCCAGTTTGTATTCCACGTTATCCGTGATGATTTTGATATTCTGAACCACTACGCTTCGGTAACCTTTATGTTCGGCATCAGGCGGGAGAATTTTCCTGTCAACCCGCCTGTACTCCGTTCTATCTATCTTAATTCTGGGCTTCTTCGCACTTTTTCTCCAGTTTTTCTTCCTCTTCGCTTTTAGGCTTGGGATGTCATCTTCTTTTTCATCTGTCTTAGGTGAAAACTTTGGCTTTCCTTTCTCGCCCTTCAGTCTGTTTGTTTCATCTTTCAAGG
>DAOVFD010000030.1 GCA_030668565.1 Microcaldota archaeon | reverse complement strand
ATTAAGGTCACTTGAAGGAGTATAGGAAACTGTTTCAGCACTATAGGTATGATTCACTTCACCGCCATCGAGTCTAAGAATGATGGATAATTCATTTACACCAGAACCGCTACCATCAGAGATATCAGCCGAAATTGTTGGCGTAGTATCAGTCGTTGTTCCGCCATCGCTGGGAGTTTTAGAAGATATGTCAGGTGCTGTAGTATCAAGGGTTGTTGTGTTCGTAACTACACCACTCCAGTTTCCTTCACTATCAACGCATTTGAGATAAACAGTTCTTGAGCCATCCGACCCGTTTTCAAGATTCCATTGAGTTGGTGGCGAAGATGCAGAAAATGTAGTATTTGGATCAAAACCATCATTATTGGAAAGACTGCAGTTTACACCTGTAGCTGAAATCGTTATATTAACAGCAATACTACTAACATAACCCGTTATTTCCCCTACTATACTGATAGTAGGGTCAGGCGGTGTTGCAAAAACCATTCCAAATAATACGGATGCCAGCAGAATCCATCTTAGCTTAATCATGGGAATCACAAGAACACAATAGTAAAATAATAATTAAATAGCTTTCTTTTATGGATTTGTGATTTTAACTGTACCGTCCTCATTCGAAACAGCCACCCTTCCATAATAAGAAGTACTGGCAATAACAACATCACATTTCTTTTCGTATTTCAGGGTACTGGGCATTCCGTCTGCCGAGTACTCGAGATAACCAGTCATCTCCTCAACCATAACTTCATGTTTGAGAGTTACTTCCCTTGAATTTCCATCCCCGAGAGCACAAACCGCCTCCACAGCATTATGCAGGTCCCTTGCAGAGGATTTGAAGAATACTATGTTCATCGCTTCATTTGAATTGTCCTTTATGTGCACAAGAGCGGTCAGGGAAATAGACAACAAAGCAAGTACCACAAGCGAAAGCATCATATATTCCAGGGTTATCTGGCCCCTCATACCATCATCTTATGTATGATACCGGCTGCCTGCTGCCAAGATCCACTTCCATGCTTTTCTTTATCTCATCCTCTATTTTTTTGAGAATCTTTTCGCTCTCCCTGGCACGCTCATCTATTTTTTTGAGACTTATCGTGATTCCAAGATAAGAGGAAATCATTTTCAATATCTCCCTCGCGGCAGGAGTGTCCACATAGCCTCCATGTGTTTCGCCCATGAAGCACATTCCCTCAATGCCATTGACTTTTCCCAGTGCTGGAATCAAGCCTGCGGCTCCGACTATCGAGCCTTTCGCAACACCGAACACGACTCCGTACTTTCTCAGTACAGTTCTTGTTTTTTCTGAAGTTGTGACGGCATAAATCTTTCTTTTCTCGCTTATCTTTCCGGTACTGTAGCCCCCTATGGTTATTATCTGTTTGATGCCCAGTTTCTTTGCATAATCAAGGACATGCCCTGCAACCTCGTATTGGCCCTGCGAATTCAATGCCTGAACATCCCCTACAAGAATCACCAGGTCCCTTTTTCTGCCTTTATATAAGTAAAAGCTGTTCTTTATCAGCCTTATACCTCCCTTCTTTGTCATGAAAACCTGATGGGGAAAATGGGGTGAGTAGAGATTGGCTATCCTCTTGGCCTTTAGTTCCTTGACAATATACCTTCCCACGACCTGACCTATCAATCCTATGCCGGGAAGACCTATTATAAGAACAGGATTTTTCAGTTTTTTGACTTTTTCTTTTTCCACTATGGTTGTTCTTTCCATTCAAGAAGCACCTCATAAATTTTTGTGTATTCTTCTGTATTTCCCATATGGGTCGTTAGGATTAAAAGGGGGAGGGTGGGCAGAGAGTGTTGAACGGTCGCAATGATTATCATTAAGAGAATAAGAATCACATACCCCGCATTTTCTCATTTTTTTCATACTAATCCGATTTTTCAAAACTGAAACTGCAATTGTTTTTTTCAGCAAGCCCTTCCAGTTTTTCTAGTATTGATGAAAGCTTCTTTTCTCCGGATTTGTAATCTTCGGAAACGATTGAAATCTTGTATTTCGGGGCACCTAAATATGTAACTTCGGAGTCTTTCCTGCAGGCTGAGAATACCTTCTTGATTGCTTCAACTCCATCTCCCCCGTAGCATATGAGAGTCGCTATGCCGTCTACCGTGACCATCTGTTTCTTTATGTTTTTCTTGGCAACCTCGACTAACTGGGCCTTCAGTCCTTTTGGTATGTCTATGCCGTCCAGAGCAGCCTCCCCCTGTTCAGAAGCCTCCTTCAGGCAGGAATAAAGGTCCCCGTACTCCTCTTCAATCTTATTCCTGACATCCTCAAAATCAACCTTGACCTTGACTCCCTTAATCGAGATCTCAAGAAGCTTCTTTGCCCTTTTTTCAAAGCTGACCTGTGCCAGTTTGTTCTTCTTTTCCTCCTCACTTACTCTCTTCAGGGAAACATCAACATGGTTTTTCTCCCTGTCTAGCCTGTGGACCTTGACGACGAGTCTCTGTCCCTCTGATATGAACTCGTGTATATTCTTTATCCATCTGGGGGCCACTTCAGATACGTGGAGGAATGCCTCACGGTTGTTGTATTCTGGAAGAATGCAGAAAGCACCGTAAGGGAGTATTTTTCTTATTGTTGCAAGGACAAGCTCGTCTTTTTCCGGAAAGTCTGTTATTCAAATCACCCCAGCTCCTCTATTATCTCTCCGTGGATTATCGCCTTTCCACCTGTTGGATGAGCCAAAGGTTCGTTGCATTTTTCGCATTTTACAACAGCGCTGGCATGGCTGAATATCCTCTGCTCATTTCCGCATTTGCATTTTACCTTATAATAAATACCACTCATAACATCACGCCCTCAATTCAACCTTTTTTGTTGTTCTCCCGCTAAGTATTCTCTGGTGCTTCTTCTTGCAGTTGGTGCACTGAAGCATCAGCCTTTGCTTTTTTCCCTGTTTCTTCACTGTCTTTTCACCTGCACGCTTTCCACCATGCCCCTTGAGTTTTCTCTCGTGGGACCTGGTACCTTTGGCAAGTGTTCTCGCCCTTCCCTTGCTTGCAACCTTCACCTTGTGCTTCTGGTGGGATTTGCAATATGGACAGTATGTGTTAATCTCTTTCGGAAATTTCATTTCTAATCACCTAGACATTTTCGGCAAGTTTTGCCTTCAGGAGCCATTCGGCCTCTGCAGGAGGGAGTTCTATTTCCTCCCCGTTCCTGAACGGCCCGTAAACATTATCGTCAAGACCCTTGTAGGGGTCCACATCCTTGAGAAGTTTTACCCTCCTAATGTCTTTCTTCACTGTTTTTTCCTCTTCGGAAAACATCTCTGTTACCCTTTTACGGAACCTGCCCACCGAAGCGGATAATTCAGCGAGTAAATCCCCTTCCTCGGGGGTAAGACCCTTATTGGTCCCTTCACCGCGTATTGCCATGAGGACTATCTTTTCCTCACGTCTCTCCTTAATTGAATGGATAATCTTTTTTATGTTTTCGTATTCCCTTATCGGGAGGATTGAACCCGAAGAAAGGGCATCGTTTTTCTTTTTTTCGAGGAATTCTGATGCCTTGACGTAGAAATCTCCATCCAGCGTGACTATTTTTGTAGATTCCATCTCCTTTTTCTGGATTTCTCTTAATACAGAATAGTTGATTTCCATTTTCTCCCGGATAAGATAGTTAAGGAGTTAGTTTTTTAAGGCAACCGTCACTTCCCCTTACTCTTCCTCTTTTTTTTGTACTTCTTTGTTTTCCTGATAAGACCCTCGGATTTGGGTCGTGGTTTTGCCGGCTCTTCTTCATTTTCCGGACCTTCGGAAAGCGGTTTTCCTCTTTTGAAAGCCACTATATTTACCTTCCTGCCTTTCTTTTTCACTTTCACTTTTCTTCTTGGTGCTACAACAACGCTGCCTTTAGGCCGTCTTTTCCTAAGGCCTATGTGTTCCAATAGTTTTCCCACCATTTTTGCAAGAAGCCCTTCCTCTTCCTTTCCGTAGGTTACCCTGTAAGGAGCAGCCGACGGTCCGCCACCAACAAGCCCCCATTTTGATTGTTCCTCCCCAAGACAGCTTTTGCACAGTCTCCTGCCATTATAAATATAATATATTTCTGTCTCCCTGCCGCATCTTTCGCATTTTTCACCATATATGCGCGGCGATATTGGATACTTCCTAGGTTTTTTCATCCGATTATCCTCCGCTATCATATCCGCAAGACAGACGGGACATATCCATTGCCCTTTATATTGCTGAAGTTCTACGGCCGGCAGATACATTCTGCATCTCCAGCACTGTTTGTTCCTACCATAAAATATACAGGAGTTGCAATAAGGAAGACCATCCGAGCCGTATTCCATATGGCCCTTTCTTCCACACCTGATACATCTTCCCATCTTATCTTCTCATTTCTATTTCAATACCGTATTCTTTATCTGGATTTTTATTTCCCTTTTTAGATGAAAAGTATAATACATGCTGACTAAGTAATCATCTTTGAGTCCCGTTTCCTTCAATTGCTTCATCACTTTTTTGGCCAGGTCATCAACTACTTTCTTTAGCGCACCTCCGCTCATCTTCAGTTCCTTTTCAGTTATGTTGAATCTTATATCCAGTTTAATGCCCTTCAACTCATCAACACCTTTACCTGAAAGATTAAGAACAAATCCCTTATTCTTGGATTTTGCCTTTTCGTTTTGTTCGACCCCTTTGGAATTGACTCCTATCTTTATGGTTTTGACTTTCTTTTTTGGTTCCTCTTTTTTAGGTTTTTTGGTTTTTCCAAGAGCACCTGGTCCCTTCGAAATTGCAGGTCCTGTGGTAATTTTCGGTTTCGATGGCTTTGTAACTGTTGGTTTAGCTGTTAGTGGCGCTGCTGGCTTAAGGGCCTCCTTCTTTTCTGCCTCCTGGATTTTACCTATAACTCCGTCTATTTCCTTTTTGAATATATTAAAATTTTCCTTGTCTCCGGGTGTAAGTGCTCCAGCTTCGTAAAGCTGCTTATAATGCTTAAATGTAGTGACATAACCTGAGATTTTATATTCCTTTACCCAGCTCCCATAAACTTCCAGCTCATCAATTAATTTTTCAGCTTCTCCTGAACTAAGAAATTTCTTCTCCTTTTCAGCTTTAAGCTTAGCTGCCTTTGCTACTTTAGCTGCTGTTTTTGAAGTGGGTATCGGCTTGAATACTTTTGTTGGTGTTGCCTTTATCTTCGGGGCGGTAGTGCCAACCGTAAACTTTTTTTTTCCGTTCTCCACATATTCATCTATTGCCATGTGGATGTTATCCTTTATCCAGCCGTTAATGAAATCAACCCTTTCCTTGGGAGGAAGTCCTGATGCCTTATCAAGTATATCCCTGACTGCTTCCGCAGGTATGGTTACGACCAGGTATTTGCCTTTTTCAAGAAGCGGGACGGGAATTACGATATCCCTGACTTCTTTTTGTTTTGTGAAGGATTTGATTTTTTTAGAAGCGATTTTGGCGTTCATTTTCTGAACTTCAGCTTTTATCTGAGCCATTACAACACCTATAAGAGAAAGGAAGAAAACACTTATAAAGCGATGCAGGTTATTTATTCCGTGATAAAAGGATGGCGCTCAGCAAGAAACTGAAAAAAACGATTTCCGGCTCACTTTCAGAATTGAAAAAGCCAGTGAGGATTCTGCTTTTCACATCAGGGAGATACCCCAAAGTTGAAAAAGAGATTGAAATGGCAATGAATGAGATAGTTTCACTGAACGGAAAACTTTCGCTTGAAAAATATAGAGTGGACTCCAGGAAGGCAAAAAGCGAAGGCATAACCAATGGTCCGGTAATAATGATAGACGGGGAGCAGAAAGGAAAGATAAGATTTTTCGGATTTCCTTCAGGATACCAGTTCCCAATATTCATAATGGACGTTCTGGAAGCATCAGGAGCCAGACAGAGAATAAATCCCAAGGTTGCAAAGCAGGCAAAGGCGATTAAGAAAAAAACAAGAATCCAGGTATTCGAAATGCCTGCATGCACATATTCACCAATTGCCGTAAAGGTAGCCCATGACATAGCGATAATCAACGAGAATGTTACTGCAGATATGGTGGACGCCTTTCTTTTCCCCGAATTGATTAAAAAATACGGAATAGGGGAGACCCCAGCAACTGTTATAAACGGAAAACTTGCTTTTACAGGGGTCCGTACCCTGCACCAGCTTGTCAAAAAGATAGTATAGTATTTTTAAATTGTTTCAATTAAAGTAATAACATGAGCAGGAGGGAAACAATCAGAGCGGAGAAGACAAATCCTAATCGCAAAGGTTCTAAAAAGAGGACCAGAAACATAGGGAAAAAATTATTTGGAGCACTAATCCCTCCTCTTCTTTCCCTTTCACTAACCTCCTGCCCGGCAGCACGGGCGGAAAAAGCACCTAAGAATCCTACTCCGGAAATCGCTAAGGATAAAATTGTTAAGGATAACTCTCTGGAGGAAGCGTGGAGCAAAGGAACATGCACATTCAACGAAAAGGAGTGGAGCCTAACCTATGAAAGTGAAAATGAAATAAAGGGTAAGAAGGAAGTAAAGATAAACCTGAACAAGCTGGAGGGCGTTGGTTCTCCTGAAGAGATAATATGTGGAGACGCTCGGAGCTATATTATAACCCAGACCCATGTCTTGATAACACTTGGTGGCATCAGGGCATTCGAAGACCATGTAATGCTTGGAGCCATCGGCGATGAGCTTGTAGTTGCAAACATAGTGGGGCTTGATATAAGTCCCATAAGCAAGCATGGTATCCTTCTCAGCCTTATTGTTTTTGATAATGAATGTGATAAACTCTATCTTTTCACACGTTTTGGCGAGCTGTGGGAGGTTCCTTTGATGCCCTCAGCAAATGCCAGTTGCGCCTTCACTGCCAAATATCCTCCTATGGGCAAAGTGGCAATGACAACCTACAAAGGATTGATAGTGCTTATCAAAGAGGGAGAGGAAAATATCGTACTTGTGGAATCCGCAAAGGACAAATTCATAACGCTGCCATACGAATCGGATGAATGGGTAAAGGGAGATATCTCGATTAAAGAGGAAAAGAACTTTCTGAAAGTTCAAATAGGAAAGAAGAAATACAGGATAAAAGTGGCTAAGGAAGGGAAAATAGATACTGCCATTGCGGAAGAAGATAATGTTTATAAAGAGAAGGATGAGAGTAAGAAGTGGTGAAGGTAATGGCAGGTAAAGGCCCAAGATTAAAGAAAAAACCTAAGAAGGAAAAACCTAAGATAGAAAAAGAGATTCCACTGAAAACTATTAAACCAGAGAACGTGATGAAGACACTTGAGAAAGGATATGATGCTGTTGTTGGGGCAGTACTTGCAGACCTCGACAAAATGGCATCTGAATACGAAAATAAGATAACAGCGGAAACTAAAAAAGGAAAATGGAAAAAAGCACAGGCTCTTATAGACAATGCACCGCTTTTTTTTAAAATAGATAATGATGGAAATGTATCAATTGCTGACCTGGCGGGGATTAAAAAACTGCTCAATGCAAATAAAAAGAAATTTGTTGAAGAGGTAGACAGGATAGTAAAAACCAATATAACAACCGAAATCACAACAGTATCCATAAGCTGGGGCTTCGAATTCAAAGGGGGCACCAAAGAGCAAAATGTGATTACCGGAAAATTGGCAGAGCTTCTTGTGAAAAATTTCAATGAGGAACTTGGTATAAATGTACCAAAGGGCATCAAACCGGGTACGTCTGCTGATGAGATTCCGAAAAAAAAGAAAATCAAATTCACTGACGCAACGGTCATAAAAGGCAAACTTCCAGTCTATGCCACTCAAACAAATAGAAAGGTAACTATCCTCTGGCCGGGATGGATTGAACCAAGGCCCAAGGAAGAATTATTTGCTGTTGTTCCGAGAAAAAGGAGAAAAAAATTATCATAAAAAATAGAATGGTGAATATTATGGTATTAAAGGAGAAACTTAAAAAAGAAGGAATTCCATTGACCACTATTAAGCCGGAATCTGTAAAGAAAGCGCTTGAAAGAGGGTATGATAGTGTGGTAAACGGCGTGCTTAATGACCTAAAAAAAATGGCGGTTGATTGCAAAAAAGAGATAATGGAGGAAGTGAAAAAGGGAAATATGGAGGGGGCACAGGAACTTATAGATAACGCTCCTGCTCTTTTCAGGATAGATGTTAAGGGGAAAACAGTCAAGGTAGCAGTTGCTGACCCTGAAGGAATCAAGAAATCGCTCGAAGCGAACAAGGCGGATTTTGTGAAGAATGTAAGCGAATTGGTAAATTCAAACATGACACCGGAAATTAAAAAGTCACTTTCAAGCTGGAGCTTCTCGTTTTATGGAGAGGAAAATGAAACATTAGCAGAACTTTTTTCGAAAAATCTCAATGAGGAGTTGGGGCTAACACCGCCGCCAGGCATCAATCCGACAGAAAAAATTCCAGAGGAAAATAAAATCGATTTCAACGATGCACGTATTCCAAAAGATAAGCTTCCCGTTTATACCACTCAAACAGAGGGAGAAGTAACTTTCCACTGGCCAGAGTGGATGAAGCCAAGGCCCAAGGAATTTGCCGCCATCCCGAAGAAGGTAGAATAAAGCTCTCTTTCTTTCCTTCGCACCTTCACAAACAACGTGTTAGAAAGTAAATAGATATGTTTATAAATACTTCTTCTCTAATAATATCATGTGTCCAGAGGTTAAAAATAGTGGTAAAAAGAATTCTACTGATTCTGTCAGAAACAGGAAGGCAGCACTTCAGGCAAAGATGGACAGCTATCTAAAAAGCCAGAAACCTCTCGAGGAGCAGAGTTCTGTATACTGCCGTGGATATCCTCCGAGAAAGATTGAAGAAACACATGAAGAAAGGGCCAAAAGGATGGCCGAAGCTAATGTTAGATTAGAGGTATATTTTGCATCCAACGGTGTTTTGGACGAACTTGGCGGAAACAGAACGAAATTCGGCAAGGAAACCGAAGAAGAGAAACTTCCTGAAGGGGTTGGTAAAGAGGACCTCAGCAGGAGAGGAGTTAGATTCATGGGGACCGATACTTATTCTGACGGCAGAGTGGTTTATCTTTTCACCATAAAAGAGAAAGACGAAAAAGACTGGGGTACGGTGCTGGCAGTAAAACCGGCAAACAAAGACCTGCTTACTGCTCTCGACGAAAAATTGAAAGAAAGAAAACAGAAGGACGCAGTATAATACCTGATTTTCGGCTTTAGACGAAGTTGAAAATACTAAACCTTTAAAATCCCTATTTCTAATACAACCCAAAGAGGTTTTATTATGAATGAACAGCTTCAGAACGATTTAAAGGCGGAATTAGAAAAACTTGAAGAGCAGAGCCTTCTCTGGAATCCAAAAACACTTGAAGGCCCTTCTGCAGCACATTCAATGGTTGCAGGAAAGAAGGTAATCATGCTTTGCTCGAATAATTATCTCGGTCTTTCGAATCAGGAGAGTGTAAAAAATGCAGCCATAGAAGCAATAAAGAAATACGGTGCAGGCTCAGGAAGCGTAAGACCGATTGCAGGAACCATGGATTTGCATTTGAAATTGGAAGAAACAATTGCAAGATTCAAGCACACTGAGGATTCTCTATATTATAATACCGGATTTACGGCAAATACTGGTGCCATTCCTGCACTGCTCAGACCCGGAGACGCGGTTATCTCTGATGAATTGAATCACGGTTCGATTATCAATGGTATAAGACTGACAAAGGCGGACAGGTATATTTACAAGCACAAAGATGTTGGTGATCTGGAACAGAAACTCAAAGAAGCACAGGCAAAAAATCCTCCAAGAATTATTGTAATAACAGACGGGGTTTTCTCGATGGACGGAGATGTTGCACCCCTTGACAAGATAGCTCCTGTTGTAGAGCAGTATAATGCCTGCTTCTATGTTGACGATGCACACGGAGACGGCGTGATGGGACCTCATGGAAGAGGAACAGTACATCATTTCAAAGTAGAGGATAAAGTGGACGTTGACATGGGAACATTTTCAAAAGGATTCGGAACGATGGGCGGATTTATTGCATGTACGAAAACCGTAAGGGAGTATTTACTTAACAAGTCAAGAACCTGGCTTCTGTCAGCTTCTCATCCGCCTTCTGTTGTCGCTGCTTCAACTGCTGCGCTTGAGATTCTTGAAAAAAGCGATGAACTTGTGAAGAAATTGTGGGAGAATACTGATTACTTCAAGAAAAGACTGAAAGAGCTTGGTTTTGATATCGGTGAGAGTGTTACTCCGATAACCCCTGTCATGACGTATGATGAGGGAAAGGCAGGAAAGATGAGCAAGAGGCTGTTTGAAGAAGGGATTTATGCCCTGCCAATCGTTTTCCCGATGGTTGCAAAAGGAAAGGCAAGACTCAGAATGATGGTAAGAACTGATTTGAGCAAAGAGGATTTGGATTT